>JANZYY010000446.1 GCA_026419705.1 Fischerella sp. | reverse complement strand
AGATGTGTATAAGAGACAGAGCAACAGCTAATGTGTTTGTATTGCCGTCCTATAACGAGGCATTACCGTTGGCATTACTAGAAGCAATGGCCTGGGGTCTGCCAGTAATTACTACAGATGTAGGAGGTATTTCAGAATTTGTGACACCAGATAAAAACGGTTTGCTAGTGACTCCAGGGAATATTCAGCAGATATCAGCAGCTATTCAATCTTTAATTGAAAATGAGTCTTTACGGCTCTGCTTAGGAAATGCTGCGAGAGAAAGTATTGCTCCTCTGAATGTGGATAATTTTATCTCTTCTCTAATGAAGATATATTACTTAACTTTGAATATAAAAGAGGGTTTTTAGTGGCATGATTTTTGAAAAAATTTACGTTGAAAGGTAGATAAAAGTAATGATTAACGAGGGTAAATATCCTATCTTGGGCATCAACATACATGCCGTAGATTATGATTTTGCAGTAGCAACGATTGTTTCCGCAGCCGAACAAAAGCGTCCTTGTTCTGTTAGTGCTTTAGCTGTGCATGGGGTGATGACTGGTTTTCTCGATCCAGTTCATGCGCGGCGCTTGAATGGTTTAGATTTGGTTGTACCAGATGGTCAACCTGTGCGCTGGGCTTTGTGGTGGCTATATAAAAAGAAATTACCCGATCGCGTTTATGGTCCCAATCTCACACTGCATGTTGCTCAAGCTTTTGCCGAGCGTGGATTATTGGTTTATCTTTATGGAAGCAAGTCAGAAACTTTGAGCAGGTTTGCACAAAACCTAACACAATCTTTCCCTGGTTTAAAGATTGCTGGTATGGAACCTTCAAAATTCCGCAGATTAAATGCAGATGAACGAATAGAACTTGCAGAACGAATTAAAGCTTCAGGTGCAAATGCGGTTTTTGTGGGTTTAGGTTGTCCCAGACAAGAGGTATGGGCTTATGAATATCGCGATATTTTGAGTATTCCGATCCTTGCAGTTGGTGCTGCCTTTGATTTTCATGCAGGTACTTTACCACAAGCCCCAAAACTACTGCAAGATTATGGTTTGGAGTGGTTTTTTCGCCTGATTCAGGAACCTAGACGTTTATGGCAGCGCTATCTTTTCCTCAATCCTCTATATTTATGGAATGTATTTTTACAGTATTGGGGCTTGAAAAAGTTTATCCCAGCCAGACCAGATGGTAGTGAAAAAATAGAGTCATACGGATAATTGATTGAAGAAAAACTACATTCTGCACACTCTATGGTTAAAAACCGGAAACTATTTAAGAGGCGTAATATCTTGCTCGGTTTGGCAACTTTGACAACCACAGTCTTTTTTGTTTTTGCCAAAAAACTGATGTCATATAGCCAAAGTCGAGCTTTGTACAATCCTAAAAGAGATTTTTCTGTAGGGGGTAATGCTTCTTTACGCAAACGGGCTGCAGCAAAAGGATTAATCTATGGAGCATTTTCTGAGGGTGGCTACAAACCTTTATCAGAAAATCAACAACTACGGCTTAGTTATATTCAAGAGTGTGGTCTTGTAGTGGGAGGATTCTTCTGGGGTTTCATTCAACCTAGCGCCAATACATTTAATTTTACTGATACTGATGCTTTTGCCCAATTTGCCTCCAAACATGGAAAGCTCTTCCGAGGGCATCCTTTAATTTGGGATAATGTTATTCCTGAGTGGTTGACTAACAAATTCAAAGATCCCAATACTACCTCAGGGGAAATTCGGGATATTTTTATTAACTATATATCAACGATTGTTAGACGTTATGCAGGACGAGTTCACTCATGGGATGTCGTCAACGAAGTAGTAGAGCCAGATGATGGACGAGCTGATAACTTACGAGCTACTTCATGGTTGAAATTTTTGGGGCCGGATTACATTGATCTTGCTTTTCGGACTGCAGCTAAAGCTGATCCTCAAGCCTTATTGGTGTACAACGATTTTGGGGTGGAGTATGACATTCCTAGTAATGAAGCTAAGAGAACTGCTGTACTAAAGCTACTAGAGCTTTTAAAATCTAAAGGAACACCAGTTCATGCCTTTGGTATCCAATCTCATTTGCTAGGTCACGAAACTCGTTTCAATCCCAAAAAACTAAGGAATTTTCTAAATAATGTTGCCAATCTTGACCTCAAGATCCTCATCACTGAATTGGATGTTAAAGACAATGAGTTACCTGTAGATACTGCTGTTCGCGATCGCATTGTCGCTAGTGTCTATGAAGATTATCTTTCTGTTGTTCTAGATGAGCCTGCTGTAATTGCAGTGATAACTTGGGGATTGAGCGATCGCCATACATGGCTCTCTTGGGAGGCTCCCCGCTCAGATAGGCTACCGGTGCGTCCCTTACCACTTGACGCAAATTTCAAACGTAAGTTGGCATGGAATGCTATTGCAAGAGCATTGGACAAAGCTCCAAAACGTTAAACCCAGCTTTGTGCCTTTCATGGAACTTTATCAAATTGAAGTAGCTAATCACACACTTTGAGCTTGGATGGTATAGAAAGGTTGCTGATAAGCAAGAAGCTAGGGGTCTAGTCAAGGAAATTAGGTTACTGAGAGCGAAACTTTAGGAAAAAAGTATTTAGGTTTAACTAAGTCTCTAATAGTGTATGGTGGATGATAAAAATTGGTTGATTCATAAAGACATGAGTTCATGATGTTTCTATTCCAAATCTTAGGTTCGGAATATAAACAAGCTCTTGTGCTAACCGCCTCCAATGAGGAGTAATGCTTACGCGTTGCATCCTCTATTTTTATCAAAAAATTCAAGTTTAACTTATCAACTTTGTCTTACTAAATATTTTCTTATTTACAGTTGAAAATACAAATGATCGCTTTCATCAACTATACCTGCTTTATCAACTCAATGATGGAGTTAATTCACTGACCAAAATATAGGAGGTTGAGCAACGGTGGCTATGACAAAGTCTTTCTCATTAGTTCATCTCAAACCAGACTTAAGATCTGCAAAATTCACAGGGTTACAGAGAGGATTAGCTATTAGGCTATTCCGGACATTGATACTTGTAGTTTTAGATGTTATTGCTCTCACTTTAGCATGGAGTTTTGCAGTATTTTATGGAACTCCATTAAATTCTCCTTGGACACAAAAACCATCTTTTTTAGTACTTACTATCGCTTTGGTAATAGGTATTATTGCTACCAAAGGATTGTACAAGGCAGGTGTTCATCGTCGTAACTATACTGGCTTGATCAAAGTAGTTACCCTATCACAAATATTCCTCTTACTAATTGCTTTTCTTTACGAACCAAATCACTATGTCTCCCGCTCCACATTTTTATTATTTTGGTTTTTGTCTTTAAGTTTTATTTGTACTGAACGCTATATATTTGATGTTGCTACCAATTTGTTACGTAAAAAAGGAGCGATTCGCCATCCAATATTTTTGATTACTGATGCAGAAGACCAAAAGGATCACATTCGGTTTATAGAACAAAGCAATTGTTATAATTTACAGGGGGTTGCAGACTCTAGTTGCCTGGATTTATGTAACCGAGAGGTAACCTTTGAATATCTTCGCGAGCAGGGAATAGTAGAAGTTTTTGTGTCTTGGAGTTCTATTAAGAACCGTTTATATGTTTGTTGGCATTTCCATACTGCTGGTATTATTCTACGAATCCTACCAACAAACAATGAATTTCGTCACCCAAAATCTGTATACTCGATGATTGGCGAAGTTCCCTGCATGACGATTCCTGCACCAATTATTGTAGGCGGTGACTTTTGGGTAAAACGGTGTTTTGACCTCTGTTGTTCTATTATTTTGCTATTTTTGCTGTCTCCTGTTTATCTGTTAATTGCTCTATTAATTAAGTTAGATTCTCCAGGACCAGTCTTTTTTAGACAAGAGCGAATTGGTTTGCACTGTCGAAAGTTCAAAATCTGGAAATTTCGGACAATGGTTGCTAATGCAGAGAAGTTGCAGGCGACTTTAGAAGCAAAGAATGAGATCAAAGACGGCGTTCTGTTTAAAATGAAGGATGATCCCCGCATCACCCCAGTGGGCAAATTCTTGCGTCGTTACAGTCTGGATGAATTACCACAACTATTTAACGTTTTTGTGGGAGAAATGAGCCTTGTTGGTCCCCGACCTCTGCCAATTAGAGATGTCGAAAATTTCAAAACAAAACATTTTATCCGCCAAGAAGTTCTTCCTGGTATCACTGGGTTATGGCAGGTCTCTGGTCGTTCCAATATCGATAACTTTGAAGATGCCGTCAAATTAGATCTTGCTTACATTGAGAATTGGTCAATTTGGTTAGATTTGAAAATTTTACTTAAAACTGTGAATGTTGTCCTGCAAAAGACTGGTGCCTACTAATTAACAGATATTTTTCTGTTAAAAACTTGAATTCAAGAAGTGTAATTTTTGTGCGATCGCCGGTGTTATAGCCAGAGTTTCCCTAGTTTCCCTATTTGATAGTTACAGGTTTTGGGAAAACCTAGGGTGGATTTCAAAACATTGCATCTACCACTTATAGTTACAGATTAAATATTGACTCTACGTGATTATCATTACTTGCCTACTTTTGTCGTTTTTGACTGCGCCGATCGTATTATTCACTTCAAAGAGGTGGGGGAGATATACAGAGCAGGGAGAGTAGGGGAGGGAAAATCTCCCCCTGCTGCTACTTCTACCTCAGAAGCTTTCTCTCCCCA
>JANZYY010000445.1 GCA_026419705.1 Fischerella sp. | reverse complement strand
GGCTAGGGCTGCACCAATACAGCTACGAGCGCCGCCACCAAAGGGGAGAAATTCGTAGGGTGAGTATTGTTTTGCGAGAAAGCGTTCTGGTTGGAATTGTTTGGGTTGCGAGTATAAATCTTGACGCTGATGTGTGAGATAAATACAGCCCACAAGTATGGTTCCCGGACTGAGTTCACGATCCATCAGTTTGGTCGGTGATTCTACTCGACGGGGAAATGTGAATAATTGAGTTGGGTAAATCCGCAGAGCTTCGTTACAAACAGCACTGAGATAGGGAAGTTGCACGATGGTTGTGGGGTCGGGTGAGTCGCCCAGGCTAGCAAGTTCTTTGAGCAATTGCTCCCGAACTTCTGGAAGACGATACACCCAATACAACAACCAAGTAATTGCAACGGCTGAAGCATCTTGGGCTGCAAATAGGGGTGAGAGTAATAGGTCGCGCACTTCTTCATCTGTCATGAGTTCACCCATCTCGTTACGAGCAAATATCAATTCGGATAGGATATCGGTGCGGGAGGTGTCTGCTTGTTGACGGCGTTCTTGAACTTCGGTGTAGAGTAACTGAAAAATTTCCTGACGTAGGTGCATGAGGTATCCCCATGGACTCCATCGCCCTAAATCTTTTTGCAGAAAGGGGAAAGCGAAGGTGACTTGCATGATGGGCGATCGCATACTCTTGAGTATGGTGGGAAGTAAGTGCTTGAGTTGTTGGTACCGTTCTCCATCGTGTAAGCCCAATACAACTTCCATGCTTACTTGCAAGGTAATCTCTTCAATAGTGGGATAGGCTATGAAGGTTTTTCTTCCCAAGCGCCGATCCATTACTTTTTTTGTGACATCACAAATTAGCTGTCCTTGGGCTTGCATTTTCACACCGTGAAAAGCTGGCATAATTAGTTTGCGTCGATGTTTGTGACGCAAGCCATCTAGTTGTAATAAGCCTTGGTTTCCGGTGATTAATGCCATTTCTTCGTTTAATTCACCGGGGGATTTAATTTCTTTTGTGTTGGTAAAAATCTGTTTAATTGCTTGGGGATTACTAACAAATACTACGGGTGTGGAACCAAATTTAATGATGAAAATGTCACCATAGTCTTTGGCGATAGCATCAAGATGATTAAGGGGATCGTTGGCGATTTTAATAATGTGCAGCCAGAGAGGTATGTTATTTACTTCAGGTATATTCATAAGTATTTTTTTGGAAAAGTGATAATTTTTTAAACAAACCCCCTGTAGAAGTGCGCTGACTCACTGCTGCGCGTCTATGTGTCCTTTGTAGATCGCAGATTAATCACACCATTTTTTTGGGAACTTGAATGAGCATTTTTTTTAATTGACTTGCTAATGCTTGGACATAAGGTTCATTAAAGATTGAAAAGTGATTACCTGGAACTTCAATCAGATTGATGGGCTGTTGAGAATATTTGCTCCAACCTAAGAATGGATCGTCAGTGTGGAATTCTTCACTTTCAAAATCGTGTTTAATTATTTCGCTGGCTTTGAATAAAGTAATTTCATGGGGATAAACCTGTGGAATATAATTTCGCATGGCTTGGATATGCGCTTTGAAAAGTTTATAACTTTGTAGATGTTGTGCCATTTCTGTATCGCTAATGTTGAGATTAGCTTTGCTAAATAACAGATGGAATTGCTGAGCGAGCGGTAAACCTTGTAGTTCTGCATAAGAAACGGCAAATTCTACACCAAACCAGTTTTTTATCGCTTCAACAAGACGAAGAACTAATTTAGCATCATCATTTTTGGTTGGTTGAATAAGTGTTTTTGGCAAGATGGTATCAATTACCACCAGTAAATCAACGGTTTCATTTTGTCTTTGCAGTTGTTGTGCCATTTCAAAGGCGATGATACCACCGTAACACCAACCTCCTAACAGGTAAGGACCTTTGGGCTGGATCGTACGAATTTCGTTGAGATAGTAAGCTGCTGTTTCTTCTACAGAAAGAGTATGAAATTCTTGTCGGTTTGGGGTTTGTTCTAGAGCATAAAATGGCTGTTCCCTACCTAATTTTCTGGCTAAAATGAGATAGTTGTTGACGTCTCCTCCGGCGGCGTGTACGCAGAAAAACGGACGGCGATCGCCAGCAGTTTGAATAGCTACTAAAGGTGAATTTGCACCCAAGCTTACTGGTTTGCTAACAATTTTTGCTAGTTTTTCAATTGTTGTATTTTCAAAGAGGGTAGATAGGGGAAGGTTATGTCCAAAGCGTTCGTAAATTTGTGCTAGTAAGCGCACGGCTAAAAAAGAATGCCCTCCTAAATCAAAAAAGTTATCTGTAACTCCAATCGGGCTGGTGTTGAGCAGCTGTTCCCATATTTTTACTAATGCTAATTCTGTAAAGTTGCGAGCTGTAATTATAGATTTATTGGGATTAGAACGAATTACATCATGATTTTGAAGTGCTTGCTTGTCTACTTTCCCATTTGGTGTCAGTGGTATTTTATCCAATAAAATCAAAGCAGATGGGATCAGAAAATTTGGTAATTTCTGTTGTAAATATGCTTGTAATTGTGGGATGATATCTTTTTGATTTGTTGCTACATAAGCAATTAACGATCGATCGCCTTGAGCATCATCACGAGCAATAACAACAGCATTTTGTACGGATGGATATTGAGCGATCGCTGCTGCAATTTCTCCTAATTCTACACGCAAGCCACGAATTTTGATTTGGTCATCATGGCGACCGAAGTATTCCAGTCGACCGTGTTCGCGATAGCGTGCTAAGTCGCCAGTTTTGTAAAGTTTAGTCCCCGGTAAAAATGGATTATCAATAAATTTTTCTTGAGTCAGTTCTGGACGATACAAATAACCCCTGGCTAATCCATCACCGCCAATGTACAATTCTCCAACTACGCCAATGGGAGCAAGTTGCAAATGACGATCCAAGACATACACTTGTGTGTTGTCTATGGGACGACCGATGGGAACAGTTGGATTTCGATGGTTCAATAAAGTTGTGTCGTAGCAAGTGACGTTGGCTGAAACTTCTGAGGAACCGTAAAGGTTAATTAGTTTTGCATTTGGTAACAACTGTTGAAAAGTTTGTACTAAATCAACAGATAATGCTTCTCCGCTAGCAATCCAGAGTCTGAGATGGGACAAATTTTGAGTGAGGTGTCCGTAAGTATTGAGGAGTAGCCGCAATAATGAGGGGACAAGTACTAGGCGCGAAACTTTGTGCGCAGCTAGAGTTTCGAGGAAAAGTTGGGGATCTTTGGCGATCGCATCGGGGATAATAACACTGGGGATTCCTTGCAATAAAGGGGCAAAAATTTCCCAAACCGAGTCTACGAAACTAATCGCTGTTTTATGACAACAAATTTCCCCTGGCGCAAAAGGATAGGTTTTCCATAGCCAGTGTAAGCCGTTGACTGTACCGCGATGAGTTCCCAAAACACCTTTGGGAGTTCCGCTGGAACCGGAGGTATAGATCGCATAAGCAAGATTATTTCCACCAGATCTGCTGGAAGGATTTTCCTGACTTTCTTTTTGGATAGTTTCCCAGTCAGTATCTAAAGCGATCGCATTTATGGGTCCCAAGCGGTGAATGAAGGATGTCTGAGCGATCGCTAAAGACACTTTGGAATCAGCAATCATAAACTGAAGGCGTTCAACTGGATAATTCGGGTCTAGAGGTAGATAAGCACCGCCAGCTTTTAAAATTGCTAGAATCGCTACAACTACGTCTACAGAACGTTCTAGACAAATAGCCACAATGGTTTCGGTTGTGACTCCTAATTTGATTAAATAATTGGCAAGCTGATTTACCTTTTGGTTGAGTTGCTGATAAGTTAGCTGTTCTGACTGACTAATTAATGCTAAAGCATCGGGGAAGAGGTCTACTTGCTGCTCAAATAATTGATGTAAAGATGCGTCACGGGGATAATCGGCGTGAGTGTTATTCCACTCTACTAACAATTGTTCTTGTTCTTTGGTTGTTAGTAATGATAATTCCGATATCCTTTGATTTGGATTAGCGATAATACTTTCTAGTAAAATTTGAAAATTATCAATGAATCTTTTAATTGTGACTGCATCAAATAAATCTGTATTGTATTCCCAAAATCCAGATAGTTTCTGTTCCGACTCGCAGATTGATACCGAAAGGTCAAATTCAGATGTACCACAATCAATCTCTAAACTACGCAAAGTTAAACCGGAAATTTCTTCCCCAGGTGTTGGTGCATTTTGGAAGATAAACATTACCTGAAACAGCGGATTCCGGCTTAAGTCTCGCTCGGGTTGCAATTCTTCTACTAACTTTTCAAAGGGTAAATCCTGATGTGCGTAAGCACTGAGAGTTACTTCTCGCACCCTACTTAAAAGTTCTCGAAAGCTGGGATTACCACTCAGGTTATTACGCAATACTAAATTGTTTACAAATAAACCAAGTAACCCTTCTAATTCTGCTCGGTTGCGATTAGCAATAGAAGAACCTACTAAAATATCTTCTTGTGCTGTGTAGCGGTAAAGTAGTGTATTAAACGCCGCCAGCAGGGTCATAAATAAGGTACATCCTTCTTGCTGGCTCAACTTATTTAATGCTTCTGTCAATGCTTTAGTGAAAGTAAAGTATTGTTTTGCACCTTTAAAAGTAGCAACAGCAGGACGTGGATAATCTGTAGGTAACTGAAGTAGTGGAAGCTTACCCCCTAATTGTTGTCTCCAGTAATGAAGTTGAGTGTTCAGCAGTTCTCCTTGCAA
>JANZYY010000444.1 GCA_026419705.1 Fischerella sp. | reverse complement strand
GTTGGTAGTTGATGTTTTACCACTATCTACTATCCACTAACCACTAACAACTATCTACTATCCACTATCTACTATCTACTAACCACTAACCACTAACCACTATCCCTTCACACAATACAATCGCGTTGCATCAGTTTTGCAACCGAATTAATCAATTGGGATGGCTCGACTGGTTTAGAAACATACATCTGGAAGCCTGACTCTAGTGCCTGCTGACAATCTTGGGGCCTAGCATATGCTGTCAATGCGATTGCAGGTAGATGTCCTCCTTTCTGTGCTTCTAAATTTCGCAGTTGGCGGATCAGTGTATAGCCATCTTCTTCTGGCATGCTGATATCACTGATCAGAACATCTGGCTGCGATTGTTCTAGGGCTAAAAGTGCTAAGCGCACTGAAGCCACAGCGGTGACTTTTGCCCCGCATTCTTGCAGAACGGTGCAAATGTAGTCTCGCGTATCAGTGTCGTCATCCACCACCAACACTTGCAAATTGCTCAAAGGTGATTCTGAAAAACAGGAGAAAGGGACAACATTCTTTTTTTCAGAAACTACGTCTACTTTCCTCAAATTTTCTTCCACTTCCGGAATCATAGCACGTGTCTGATTTGCTACCCTCCTAACAGGAGTGTTCTCAACAAGCTCTTTACCCATTTCTACAAGTGGCAGTCTTACAGTAAATGTTGCTCCTTGCCCTATTCCTGGACTATCAGCATGAACGCTACCACCATGCATTTCTGCTAAATAACGCACGATCGCCAGTCCCAATCCTAGTCCACCATAGTTTCTAGTGATGCTGCCATCTGCTTGGCGAAAGCGGTCGAAAACATGAGGGAGAAAATCCGGACTAATGCCAACACCTGTATCACTGATGGTGATTTGGGCATAGTTAGCAATCGGTGATTGGGGATTAGGGATTGAGGATTGGGCAGATTCTTGCCCAGTCCCTAATGCCCCGTCCCCAGTCCCCAGTCTCTTTGACAATNGCACCTCTACCTTACCACCGGCAGATGTAAACTTAATCGCATTGTTAAGCAAGTTCCACACAATTTGCTGTAAGCGGTTGGAGTCTCCTGAGACGATCAAAGAGGACATAGGGGGATAAGAAGATGGGGGCAAAGAAATATTCTTGTCTCTGCTGCTCTCTCCTTTTCCCACTCTTCCACTCTCTTCAAGGGTGGGGTCAATTATATATTCAAGTTGAATTTTTTTTGCTTCTGCTTCCAGACGGGCGCTATTGACAACTGTTGAAACTATGGTTACCAGATTCACCGGACATATATTGAGATTCAGCTTACCTCGCATAATTCGCGAGACGTCTAAGATATCTTCTATGAGTTGCGTCTGCAAAGTCGCGTTGCGCTCAATAGTTTCTATAGCACGGGTAATCCCTTCCTGATTTAATTTCCCTTGGCGCAATAGTCTTGACCAACCAAGTATTGCCGTTAACGGTGTGCGGAGTTCGTGAGAGAGGGTGGCTAAAAATTCATCCTTAAGGCGGTTTGCTGTCTCGGCTTCTTTTCGTGCTGTTTGTTCGCGGATCAATTTAATATGTTCTTCTTCGGCTTTCTTCCGTTCTGTGATATCTTCTGACGTACCAGCAAAACCGATGACTTTGCTTTCTTCCGAACGCATCGGAGATGTTGACACGTAAATCCAACGCTCTGTTCCTTCTGGGGTGATGATGCGAAATTCGCCTTTATATTCCCGGCCTGCAGCCGCTGCAGCATACCAGTCTGCAAGCACCCGTTGTTGATCTTCACGATGAATTCTTTGCGTCCAACCTTCGTCTAGACTCTCCTCTGGCGTTAAACCAAAAATAACTTGGTAGCAAGGGTTGGCATACGTACATTTACCATGCTTATCTGTAAGAAAAATACCTACTGGCGAACAGGCGCTTAAAGAGCGAAACATCTCTTCGCGTTTTTTGAGTTCAGCATTCATTGCTGCTAGTTGTGCGGCTTGTCGCTTTACTTCCGCACTTTTCTGGAACAAATCAATAAAGGCTGCTACCTTTGATTTCAGTATTTCTGGTTCTATTGGCTTAAACAGGTAGTCTACTGCGCCGAGAGAATATCCTCTAAACACCATATTTTCGTTGGTGCTGAATGCTGTGATAAAAATTATAGGCGTATGCCGCGATCGCTCTCGTTGTCGAATGAGGGCTGCTGTCTCGAACCCGTCCATATCTGGCATCTGCACATCCAACAAGATTACGGCAAAATCTTGATTCAGCAAGTGTCGCAGGGCTTGTGCTCCTGATGTCGCCCTGACTAAGTTTTGACCGAGGCTACCCAAAATTGCCTCCAGGGCCAGCAAATTTTCTGGATGGTCATCTACCAACAGAACATTAACTTTCGGTTCAAATGACATTGCAAGGATACTCTTTTAGGAATAGACCAAGCCGTTTTTACGTCTTGCTATTGACTGTGACGCTTTAGCTAACTGTATTCCCACTATCTTAAGTTATAAATTTAGGTATTGTTGACAATTCAATATCAAACGATCTGTTACTTCATTAAAATAGAAAAACATAGCAATTCTATTTGTCAGACACAGATCTCCACAGTTCCCCAACTTACTAAGAAGTCGAGCATCTTGTTTCAAAAACTGCAAATTTTTACTAAGAAGGTGCTAATATCTGATAAAGGCAGAACTTTGTTTGCCACTCCAGCAGCGATCGCCGCTTTCGGCATAATTGGACAAAATGCTGTTGATGGTTTTTCAACTATAGTAATACCGCCGCTGGCTTTGATTTTTGCCAATCCTTGAACACCATCCTGATTAGCTCCTGTTAGCAACACGCCAATCAATTTCTCAGCATAGGCATCTGCTGCAGTTTCAAAAAGCACATCAATTGACGGTCGTGCATAAGTGACAGGTTCGTCAGTGGATAAAGCAAAATAAGGGCAAGAAACAGCTTTGTTCATGCTTTCCACTAACAAGTGATAATCTGCTGGTGCTAAATATACACATCCGGGTGAAATTTCTTCTTTGTCTTCTACCTCTTTGACCACTAGATGAGTGTAACGCTGCAATAATATCGCTAATGTATGGTCAGAAGCTTTATGACGGTGTTGAACAATAGCCACAGGTACAGGAAAATTTGTTGGCAAGTCTCTCAGTATTACTTGCAGAGCATCTAATCCTCCCAAAGATGTACCAATAACAATTAGTTGGAATTTCATAAGAATTAGTAAATGGTGATTAGTAGTTGGTAGTGGTGGGTTTAGAAACTAGCTCTGTCAAGGTGGGTAAAAATGAATCCAAATCTTAGTAGAAAAGACTATTTTCCTCTTTGTGTCTTTGTGTTTCAATAATTCTTTTTTCACGACCAAGAGACTAAGACACCAAGAAAAATCCATTTCCAAGTTTGACAGGAGTTGTTTAGAAACATGCCTGTTACTATCCATTAACTACTACCATTAGCTAATTTTTCGATAAATTTTTTCACTACTTGTTAGCTGTTCGTAATCTTTTTCATGTGGTGTAAACCTGATAGATTCTTGACGTCCCAATCCTATAATTCCTAGTCTGATTAAACTTTCATAAAAAAGTTCATGAACGCGATTTTGTAGGTATTTATTAAAATAAATTAAAACATTTCGGCAAAATATCGCGTGAAATTCATTAAAGGAATTATCTGTAGCTAAATTATGCAACGAAAAAACTATGTTTTCTTTAAGTTCTGAGGAAAATATAGCGTTACCATATGCAGCCGTATAATACTCAGAAAAAGATTTTTTTCCACCTGCTTGTATATAATTATGAGTATATTCTTGCATCATTTCGATTGGGAAAATACCGGATTTAGCTTTACGCAACACCGTTTCGTTAACATCAGTGGCATAGAGGCGCGATCTATGATAAAGTCCTTCTTCTTTAAGCAGAATTGCCATAGAATAGACTTCTTCACCAGTAGAACATCCAGCGTGCCAAATACGAATAAAAGGATAAGTTTTTAAGATTGGTACAACTTTATTTCTCAATGTGAGAAAAAAACTTGGGTCTCGAAACATAGTAGTTGCTTTCACCGAGAGATTGAATAAAAATCTTTCTAAACATTCAGGTTCGTGAAAGACTTTTTCTTGCAATCCAGATATAGTGGTTAAACCTTCAGCATGAACTGTGTTCCAGATGCGGCGTTTGAGTGAGGATAAGGCATAATTTCTAAAATCAAATCCGTAATAGCGATACACTCCTTCTAGTAACAGTTGAATTTCGATATCTTCTAGTTCTTCTCTCCCCATGATTAAGTAGCTTGCCACAGCTAAAAGTATTTTTAGTTTTGACTGTTAATGGTTAGTGGATAGTGGTTAGTGGATAGTGGTTAGTAGATAGTGGTAAACAACTAATGTACAGACGTGCCATGGCACGTCTCTACTAGCAATATTATTTATAGATTTATAGAGCTGAAGCGTTAAATCCCGCATCCACCTACAAATCGGAAATAGCAACTCATACCTCTATCTAGGGAACGAAAACTATCGATATAACCAAACGCGCAACAGGGAAAGCAACTGTTCAGTATCAACAGGTTTAGTAATATAATCAGAAGCACCAGCATCTATACATTTTTCGCGATCGCCCTGCATGGCTTTGGCAGTCAAAGCAATAATCGGCAGAGATTTGAACTCAGGGTTAGCACGGATGCGGCGAGTAGTTTCGTAACCGTCCATTTCTGGCATCATCACATCCATGAGGATGACATTGATATCTGGATTGTTTTGTAAAACTGCAATACC
>JANZYY010000443.1 GCA_026419705.1 Fischerella sp. | reverse complement strand
TCCTTGGTCTGTTCAGCTCGCATTAAGCCGACTCCTAGGTCGGTACTTACTTTTGCCCATCGCTGTTGAAAATAGGGTTTAAATTCCTTGAGTCTTTCATCTTCCATGAAACGCTCGAAACAGAACATATCCGCTTGAGCTTTGCGGATTTTTGCTTGGTAGTTTTGTCTACCACTCATCATTGTTTCTGCTTGGTCATGTCTGCGATATCTAGTTAATCTTGCGGGACAATAATAAGCACCCATACCAGTACAGCAACAGAGGTAGGTCAAGTAAATATCCCACGAGCCACCCACTTGTTGCGGAATGTTATCCCAATCTATAGCCTCTGTGCGAATTACAGCTGCCATTGCTGTGGCTACTGCTTGATCTACTAAACCAATTTTGTAGAAAGGTTGGTAAATGCCCTCTTGCAGATTAGCCCGTTTAAATAGCTTTGAACAATGTTCTGTGATGGCATCATTGATTGTACCATCAGCATCAATGACATAATGATCGCAAAAAGCTAAAACCAAATTAGGATTAGCTTCTAGGGGAGGAACAAGCTTTTCTAAAAAGTCTTCTTCCCACATGTCATCATCAAGTAAGGTGGCAACATATTTACCGCGTGCCATTTTAAAGGCTTTCATGGTATTAGCGAACATTCCTAAATTCGTTTCATTGCGTGAAAAGCGAATTCGCGGGTCATTAAAAGATTCCACCAGTGCTTGTGGGTTTTCCGGACTACAATTATCAGAAACAATGATTTCTATATTTTTATAGGTTTGTCGAACAGCAGTTTGCAAAGCTTGTTGCAAATAGTTTGGACGATTGTAAGTGGGAGTAATAACACTGACTAAAGGTTCTTGAGAGTAGGTGTGTAAAGTTTTTTGTAATTCAGTGGATGCAGCCATAGTCTTGAATTAATATCTAGCTGGTATATATTGAGATAAATACTGAATCTGCAAGGTAAAAATTAGCTATATTCTGTTCAAAGCACGCCTTTCTAACCAAAGTTTAACCACTGTATTTAGCTTTGAAGGTAATCTCGTCTCCCACGGATTTTGCAATGCTAAAAGAGTAAGTAAGAGCAAGCTTGTTCTGTTACCTAATTTGTATTTGAGCAGCTGATAGGGCCAATGACCTGCGAGATTAACTTCTCGATCGATACCCAAATCTTTCAGTTTGCTATTCAACATCTTGGCACGGAATTCATGGTCTCGCAATATACGCATATCTTTTGCATCTTTCGGCGCTCCACTAGAATTACTCCAATTATTGGAGCCATGAGTACGATACTGAGATAAAACTCTATCTATGCCTACTACTTCTCCCAAAAATGGAGCTAAATCAGCCAGGTAAGAATCTGCACAAATTCTGTATTCTGCTTCTGGCACGTTCATAACTTTGCACAGAAAATCTCTACTGAAACTCAGTGCTGTAGAAGGTGGAAAGGGCCACCAACCTCCTGTTCTTGCTACTTGACTGGAAATATCTCCTTTGATAGATTTGTATGGTGGCCAGGGTGTACTAATGACTTTGCCTACTGCATCAATATTTTCTACTTGATGGTAGACGACGGCAGCCTTGGGATAGGTATTGAAAGCTTCAACTACCTTTTCCACTTTTTGAGGCAGCCATACATCGTCTGAATCTAAAAAGCAAATTATCTTACCTTGGCTGACTGCAAAGCCTGCATTGAACGCCGAAGCTTGCCCACCATTTTCTTTATATATAGGAATGATTTTATCTTCGTAGCTAGCAATGATTTCCCGGGACTTATCTGTGGAACCATCATCTACTACAATTATTTCTGTGTTGGGATATGTTTGATTAAGAGCGCTATTGAGCGCATCCTTTATATACAAAGCATAATTGTAGTTATTAATTAAAATAGTTACCAAAGGCTGTTCTATATTCACGATCGCTCTATTTCTCCCCAAATAATTTTGCGTTTTAGTAAAGATTCCAGCATATTAATTATGTTCCATTGAGTTGATATGAGAAATTTCAGAAAGTGTAACAAGTTTGAATTAGTTTGATATATTCTGGGCGTAATTTCTCCCAACTGAAGCGATTGTGGACACTTTGATGACGATGAATACGTTTAGATGGATCGTGAGATTCTGCCAAAGCTTGGGGTATTAAACTGGTCAAACTACCCTGATTCTTAAAATCTGCAAAATATCCTTGTTCTCCTAGTACATACTGAGCAACTTCATAATCGTGCGCCATACAGGGTAGACCGTGAGACATTGCTTCTGCAAAAACTCGTCCGAAACCTTCGTGTAGAGAGGCTAGTACAAAAGCATCAGCAATTTTGTAGTAATTTGGCATTTCTTGATGAGGAACAGTCCTAATCTGGAAATTTTCAGTTCCCAGTAGTTCATTTGCAAGCTGAAAAATTTCCGGTGATTCGTCAGTTTTTTGACCCAACATGAGAAGATAAGGACGTGGTTCAGGTAAAGCAGCAATTTCACGAATCAGGTAATCCATACGCTTGTGAGCTTTACCAACAGCTCCCACCGAGAGAATCAAAGGTCGCCGTTCGGGTAATTCCAGCCTACGCCGCAAAGCTTGTCGTTGTTCTGACTTCAATATCTCTACCTTGAATGGTATTTTGAATCCATTGGGAAGCAAGGTTTGCTTTTGGGCTGGTAGTCCTACATCCAAAGCAGTTTGCAAATGAGCAGGTGCTAATTGATGCACGTAATCCCAGCGAAAGATATTATGAATTGTTGATGTCGGACCTCCGTTGCGAAATAAAAGCTTATAGCTTTGTTTTGTCAAACGCCGCCAATGCCAAAGTAGATCGCCTACACTTTCATCACTGAAGTAAATGATATCTGGTTTGCGAAGATAAATGTGTGGCAAGAGGCTGAAGAAAAATGACAATTGTTCAGTGAAGTAAGAGTCTTTCCTTCCGTAAATTGTGCCGATTAAAAATTGGCTAATTCGATTTGTTAGCCATTTTTGTCTTGGTAAGTTCCATAAAGGAATCTCTTTTTTGGAGGGTTTTCCGCCACCTTTAAAAAGAGTGATGTCGAAGCAATTAGCTGCTGATAAAACATCGAAGCATTCTCGAGTAAAAGATTCATAGCCACGCTTGACTTGACCGAGTCCCGAGCAGATTAGAAAAACTTTAATCATTTCATGCTTTCAAGTAAATTTACACCATTGGTAAATGCTCCTGTTAACTTTGACGATTATATTTTGGAGTGATGACAATATCTTTCCTATGACAAATCTTTGACGAGCAAAGATTCTTCAGGGTAGGTTTAACTTATTTGTCCCATCTCATGTTGTATTTGGTGATATTTCCAAAGCTTTCCACGTTGTTCTAGCAACTCTTGATATTGTCCTTGTTCTACAATCCGTCCCTGTTCAAGCACCACTACCTTGTCAGCTCTGATGATCGTTGATAAACGGTGGGCGATCGCTATTACAGTTCTCCCCACAGATAGCTTTTCGATTGATTCCTGAATTAATCGCTCTGATAGAGAATCTAAAGCACTGGTAGCCTCATCCAAAATCAGGATTTCTGGATCCCGTAGCAAAGCACGAGCGATCGCGATCCGCTGTCTTTGTCCTCCAGATAATCGGACGCCGCGATCGCCTAATTGTGTATCAAAACCTTCAGGCATTTCTTCTATAAATTCCAGTGCATTTGCTAATCGAGCGGCTTCTCGGATTTGAGCCTGGCTTGCTTCTGGTGTACCATAGGCAATGTTGTTCCAAATAGAAGTATTAAAAATAAATGTATCTTGGCTAACCACAGCCATTCTGCGACGTAGTGAGTTAATTTCAAACTCTCGCAGATCAACTCCATCAATTAAAACCTGCCCTCGTGTCGGATCGTAAAATCGAGTAATTAGATCTGCTAATGTGGTTTTACCAGCGCCAGAAGCTCCAACCAGCGCTGTCATTTTTCCTCGTTCAATTGTTAGTGTAATATTTTGTAAAACTAAGTTACTGGGGTCATAGCCAAAATCCACAGACACTATGTCTATCGAGCGTTTGAAGCCGCTAAATAAAATATTGCCGTTGTGAAAGTATGTTTTATCGTCAGTTCTGAGAATGTCCTTAAGCTTTTCTAGCGAACCTTTCAAAGTACTGAGGTATGCTACAGTACCGTTAATATCCTGAATATTTGGTACGAGGCGGACTAATACAAAGAAAAATGTCAGCAATGAAGCGACTGGTAGGGTTAATTTTGTAAACGAAATAACAATTAAACTGATAAGAACTGTAGTAGCTATACCTTCTGCTAAAGGTCTCACCAAAGTCCAAGCCATGACAACTTTGATGGAAGAGTTGAGTAAGTTATTGCTGGCTTTGTAAAAACGCTGACGTTCAAATTCTTGTGTACCAAATGAGTGAATGGTACGAATACCGTTAATAAATTCTGTAGCTGTAGATGCAAAATTAGCGTTGGCGTTGGAAATTCCAAAACTTGTTTCTCTAATCCTAGCATTTAAGGTTGATAATCCTACTGCTAATAGTGAAAATATCAGTACTGAAATAATTGAAAGTTCCCATGAAATCATAAACATCGCGAGCAAGTAGACACTGACTGTCATTGTTCGCGTAATTAAAAAACCAACACCACCAAATGCCTGTTTTAACCTCTCTATTTCTGTTGTCATTGTGTTAATGAGTTCGCCACTGCGGCTTTTGGCAAAATAACTCAAAGGTAATGCTTGCAATTGCTCAAATATTTGCTTGCGCAGACGATCTGCAAGATTTAGTTGAGCAGAGTCGGTGTAGACT
>JANZYY010000043.1 GCA_026419705.1 Fischerella sp. | reverse complement strand
GTCCAACTCTAATCCCCGCAATTACTCTAAACGCAAACCCTCTACTAACCGGGAGTTAGATAAGAAAAAATCTCCGGTATAAAGCAGCTTGTAGGTGCGCTGTGGGGTGATGTAGGTGAGCAGCATTGCCACAGCACCAGGTAAATGCCCAGCCGGAAATAGTTCTACTATCAGACCGTCTTTAATTTCTAGTGGCGATCGCAAGGGCAAAGCCTGACAAAGTTGAGATAAGTCTTGACGATCTTGGTCAAGCCAATTTAGCGGTAGTAACTTACTCGTCACCTCGCTGGCGTAGATTGGTAAAAGTGGAAAGGCCTGATGCAGTGCTAGCAAACCTCTGGCGTGATCGGGGTGAGCGTGACTGACTAAAACAAAATCCGCCGGCAGGGGCGAACTGCCTCGGCGTGCTGGTTTCGCAAGCCCCTTCAGCAGTGGTGAAATATCTGCCAAGCCGCAGTCCAACAGAATGCGATGCGGTCCCATCCGCACCAATAAACAGATGCCCTCACCACTATGGTTGACACCATAAGGTAGACACTCTAATTCACTAGCTGCTTCCCCTGTATCGACACGAGAGGATGGCGATAGGCGATCGCTCATGTTCTCCTCCCCTCTCTACTCATTCTTATAAATATTTCTTCCGACAAACCAAGTAGTTTTACAAGGATATTTCTCACCTTACCTAGGGGCTAATTTCCAGACCTGTACCCCTACACCCTTGGAAAGCGGATTTGCAATTGGGGAGGAATTCTCCATGGAAGCCGCATTGGTTCAAAAGACGTGGATAACCAGAAGTCCTGAAACTCGGGACTAGGGGTGGTTGCCTCTTAGATGTTTTTCATTATCAATGTGCAGAGCCATTGCCGTGATAATTATCTGAATCATAAAATCCATTTTTGGTGCCAAAGAACAAGCACGACACAGTAAAGATAACCGTTAATCCAGCTAGTATCAGCTTTACATCCATTTCCTTGTTGCCCTCTATTAAAGTCTTTCTTCTCTATTATTTAGTGATTCCGCAACACAGGCTCATCACTGGACAATCTTTACCATGCTTGGGTAGATTCGACAATAAGTGAATTTACTGCGTACAGTCCGATTGTAGAACTTTTCTGGATTTCTGTCTATCTGCTTATGGGTAACGAGGATTGCCCAGCAACAGAAAGTCCATCATGCCCGACTCTGACTGTAGATAAAGTGTGAATTTGACCCTGCTCTAGGGAAACTTCGCGAAAAATCTTTGATTTAGATAGCAAACTTATCAGTTCTTTCCTACTATTTTGAATTTTTGACAAAGTTAAGTTTTATGTATTTATTGCCAGCAAAATAGTAAAATGCGGTTCATTATTCATCCCCATTTATGCAAAGAGACGTGCCATGGCACGTCTCTACAGATTCAAAAAAATTGTAGCAATAGCAATCTTGGTGCAAGATGCGATCGCATCCTTGCGAACTTTTAAGATGCAAACAACTATCATAGTTTGTATTGGGTATTTGCATTTTGATACAAAATTGAAAAAGTAGGCATGTTGCCCACCTTTACTCGCTCAGTTTAAAATTTGTAACTCAAAACTTGTATCGCCCCATTCTCTGGTAGATTACTAGAACTGATCGTAACTGTATCGCTATTGCTACGACGTACGGTCATTCCCTGCATCACAGTTAGAAATTCATCCAAAGGAGAAATATCACAGGTAGCACCATCAGCTGCTTGGGTACGGTAGTGGGTGGGAATAACTATCTTGGGATTAATAACTTGAATTGCCTGCTTCGCTTCTTGAGCATTGTAAGCTTTTGGACCACCACCTACCGGCACTAATGCTAAATCCGGACGACCGATGAGGATTTTTTGCTCTATGGAAATGGGTGCAGCCGCTCCCCCTAAATGTAAGATATTAATTCCTGCTTGCTTCCACTGCCAAGCGGCGTTTGTGCCGAATTGCTTTCCACCTTTGCGATCGTGGGGAATGGCAATTCCTTGTACCTTAATGCCTTGAAACTCGTACACACCCGGTTCGTAAATCAATTTGGGATTTCCTGGTAGGTCCTCCACAGCACCTTCATCCAGCAACTGACTGCTAATCAGCACTAAATCTGCTGCCACTTTCGGTGGACGATAGCCAGCGGTACAACCAATTGTGCGAAATGGGTTGACAAGAATTTTCGTACCGCCGCCAGTAAACAGAAAGCAAGTATGACCCAACCACTGAACTGTTAATGAACCGCCAGATTGAGCACTAGCTTGACGGTGAGAACTCAAGCCAGTAACTAAAGCCGTTACCAATCCCGCCCCAGCATAGCCCATCAATTGCCGTCGTTTCATTAATTACTCTCTCGCTGTCTCGTTTGTAATCTGAAAAGAAAGTTTCGCAGTAACTGCTTGCCTGAAGATGTTAAAACACTCTCTGGGTGAAATTGGACGCCTTCTATATGAGGATAGTTCCGATGTCGTATTCCCATAATTGTGCCATCTTCGACCCAAGCTGTAATTTCTAATACTTCTGGGCAAGTATCACGGTCAATTACTAAGCTATGATAACGGGTAGCAGTAATCGGATTTTCTAATCCTTGGAAAACACCGACCCCGGTGTGAGAGACTTGAGAAGTTTTACCATGCATTAACTCTGGCGCAGAGACAATATTACCACCGAACACCTGACCAATGCTTTGATGTCCCAAACAAACTCCTAAAATCGGTAGTTCAGACCCGAGTTTTGCAATCACATCTAGAGAAATACCTGCATCTTCTGGGCGACCAGGTCCAGGGGAAATGACTAATCCATCTGGCTTAAGGGCATGAATTTCATCAATAGTAATCTTATCGTTACGAAAAACTTTAATATCAGCTGCGATCGGAAAATCTGTCGCCAGCTCTCCCAAATACTGCACCAAGTTATATGTAAAGCTGTCGTAATTGTCGATAACTATAATCACAGCTTATAACTCCAAGTATCAATCTTTGTCAATAGTTAGTTGTTGGTTGGAACTCTGATGTTACACCAGTTACAACTGTTGGGAGGAAGGCGGAGCCTCCAAAATTTCATTTCCACCCTTCAACAAACAACTAACAACCAACAACTAAATAAAATTATGTAAAAATTTATGTAATTTTTTCACTTACAAAACCGACGCAATCAAGGCTAGCAACGGCGGCAATAAGAGCATAACAGCTACCAATATTGCTACTAAAGCAGAGACGAGTACAGCACCGGCAGCGCAATCTTTAGCAATTTTTGCCAGTTCGTGATATGTCTGCTTCACTGTTAAATCAACTACTGATTCAATTGCCGTATTCAGTAACTCCAATGCCAAAACCAAACCACTCGTTATGCCTATGACTGCTGTTTCTACTGCTTTGAGGTGCAAAAAAAAGCTCATCACCAGTGCTAGCATGCATATAGCTACGTGAATGCGAAAATTGCGTTGAGTTTGAAACGCATAACCGATCCCACACCAAGCATACTTAAAACTAATCAATAAATTAGAAGCAACTTGCCAAGAAAGTTCCCGTTTTTTGGTGACAACTTGTTCTAAATGGTTTGATGTTGGTGATGGTGATGAAACTGGTTGGGACATAGTCATGGTTACATACAGCAGTAGAGTCGGTGAACTAGGAATTTTTGCTGATTTTAATCGGTTAGTCAACTTTCTGCCAATTTTCTACACGAGTATTATTGCATTTTCAAGAACATAGGGTTACATGCTATTCTATGTCAATCGCAATACCGATTTCCTTCAGTAATATTACTTGCTGTTTTAGCATTCTTTCCAAACTATTTTCATCCGGATGATCCCAGCCCAGTAGATGCAAAAGTCCGTGAGCTGCTAACCAAGCTAGTTCTGTTGACAAAGTATGTCCCTGTTGCTGAGCTTGTCGCCGTGCTGTATCGACAGAAATAACAATGTCGCCAAGATACAAAGGCAAGGAAGCGGGCATATCGGTTGGTTGAGGAAAGTCTACTTCTAATGCCGCAAAGGATAAAACGTCTGTAGGTTTATTTTGATGCCGATATTGAGCGTTTAGTGCCTGAATTTCAGAGTCGTTTGTCAGACGCAGTCCTATTTCATAATTTGAAGCCTGCGGAATATTCGGTTGTAGAATTTCCAACCAGCGACTGAACCAGTTTTGCCAGGTTTGGGCAGTAACTGGTTTATCGGTATTCCCAATCTCTACAGTCTTTGTTTGGGAAGATTCACCCAGACAATCCTGCACGTGTACTTCAACTTGCACTAGTCAAGAAGTCTCCTCTACTGAGAGTGATGGTTGACGATCAGCGAGTCAGATAGGCAAGACCAACCAGAACAGCTAAAAGTCCTACCGTCGTCAGTGCAAAATGTTTGAGAGAAGTAACTCGCTTTTGCACCATGTTTCGCATCGCGAGTTTGACGTAGCTTGGTTGAGGTTCTGTGAGATTAGAGTTGCTCATAATGATTTGATCGCAATTTCTTTTCTAAATTTAACAGTTTGTTTACTTCTTAGTTAATAGTTAGTGGTTAGTAGTTAGTGGTTAGTAGAACAACTAACAACTAACTACTATCTACTAACAATTCCTCAATTACACAGCTGCTTCCACTAACTGGTTTTCTTGCCGTAGGTAAGCTTGGATGAACATGTCAATTTCGCCGTTCATCACATCAGCGATCGCAGTTGTTTCTAAGCCGGTGCGCAAATCCTTAACCATTTGGTAGGGATGAAATACGTAGTTACGGATTTGATTTCCCCAAGATGCTTCAACCATATCACCACGAATTTCGGCGATTTCTTGGGCGCGTTGTTCTTGGGCAATCACTAGCAACTTGGCTTTCAGGCGGGCGAGGGCTTTCTCCTTATTTTGCAGCTGGCTGCGTTCTTCGGTACAACGCACAGCTATACCTGTGGGAATGTGAACGATCCGCACGGCCGTTTCGACTTTGTTGACGTTTTGTCCACCTTTACCACCCGATCTGGATGTCGTAATTTCCAGGTCTTTTTCTGGAATTTCTAACTGTACCGAGTTATCTAGCTGCGGCATTACTTCTACCCCAGCAAAGCTAGTTTGGCGCTTGCCATTGGCATTGAAAGGTGAAATTCGCACTAGGCGATGAGTACCCGTCTCAGACCTGAGATATCCATAGGCATAGCGACCGGAAATTTCTAAGGTTGCAGATTTAATTCCCGCTTCATCACCTTCAGACTCGTCAGTTAAATTTACCTTGTAGCCATGATTTTCGGCCCAACGGGTATACATCCGCAGTAGCATTTCTGCCCAGTCTTGGGCATCTGTACCACCTGCACCAGCTGTAATTGTCAGTACTGCACCTAATTCATCGTATGGACCAGAAAGTAACTGTTGTAACTCCCACCGATCGAGTTCTCGGTTCAGTTGGGTGATGGTTGTTTCTGCTTCGTGGAGTAGCGCCTCGTCGCTTTCCAACTCCAAAAGCTCCAAAACAGCTTTGGTATCTTCCAGGCTGACTTGCCAGCGATCGTATTGCTGGAGATGGTCTTTGAGGTCGTTGAGTTCTTGCAGTGTTTTTTGGGCTTTGATTTGGTCGTCCCAAAATCCTGGCTGTGAGGCGATTTGTTCTAGATCTTGAATTTTGGCAGTCAGTGCAGGAATGTCAAAGATAGTCCTGGGTTTTACCCAGGCGCTCGGACAACATTTCGATTTCGCGTTTCAGTTCTAATACTTCCATAGTACTAAAGGATGAGAGAGCGTTTGAGATCGCACGCAAAAAATATCGATCTTAACTTTTTTGTCTCTTTTATTTTATCTACACTTGACAAAACACATTTTTTTAGCACTTGGTTCGCAGTAGCTAGTTTTACAGTGTTTTTACTGTTTCTTTACAAATTTCTTGCAGTCAGTGGTATACTGTCGGCACGTAGCTGACGTGCTGCTAGTGCGATCGCTTGGGGTAATATTTTATGCTCCTGCACTTGAATTCTGGCGTGGAGTGTTTCCGGTGTATCATCCGCCAATACTGGCACTGCAGCTTGCACCAAAATTGGACCGCTGTCCATTTCCAGGCACACCCAATGCACCGTACAACCTGTAATTTTTACACCAGCAGCTAAAGCATGTTCTACAGCGCGCGAACCTTTGAAACTGGGCAACAAGCTAGGATGGATATTAAGAATCCGGTTGGGAAAAGCATCAATTAATACTTGGGTCACCAGTCGCATCCAACCAGCCATAACTACTAATTCCACGTCGTATTGCCGTAAAGTCTGGACAATTTGTCGATCCAAGTCTTCACGGCTTTGGTAATTGCGGTGGTTGAGTAGCACAGCTGGCACACCCCAGTTAGCAGCCCGGACTGCAACATAGGCATCTGGGTTATTGTAAATCAGAACTTGGATTTGAGCAGAAAGTTGTTCATCTTTAATGGCTTGGGCAATTGCTTCAAAATTGCTGCCATTTCCTGAAGCCATGATTCCCAGTTTTACAGGAGTGGCTTTACATAGCATGTCTTTATTAATGTCGGGAGAAACCAAGCTAGATGTAGAATCAGGGCAAAGCGTCATAACGGCAGGGAGGATGAATTGTAGATGCCAAAAATATATATTAAGCCTGGTGAGTCTGGTAAATCGTGGTTCGATAATGATACTGTTGCGGCTTGGTTTTTTCTGGCTCCAGCACTTATTTTATTAGGCATTTTTATTATTTGGCCCATTATTTATTTGTTTTATCTCAGTTTTACTACTGGTATTTTTACTTCTACGGGTACACGCTGGGTAGGCTTAAATAACTACCGGCGCTTGCTACTCGATCAAGATTTTTGGCAAGTAATTTTTAATACAATTTATTTTACCATTGCTACTGTGATTCCCAGTTTGGTTATCCCCTTGGGACTAGCAGTATTGTTAAATCAAGCTTTACCCTTGCGAGGACTGCTACGCAGTGCTTATTTTCTGCCTTCAATGATTTCTCTAGTCGCTGCTGGTTTGGGATTTCGCTGGTTGTTTCAAAATGATGGTGTAGTTAATGCACTATTGAATGCGATCGGTATTAAACCTATTCCCTGGTTGAGTAGCACGGTTTGGGCAATGCCAGTACTAATTATCTTAAGTATTTGGAAACAACTCGGCTTCAATATGGTGGTGTTCTTAGCTGGGTTGCAAACTATTCCCTCCAGTCGGTATGAAGCCGCAGAACTTGATGGCGCAAATGCTTGGCAACAGTTTTGGCACATCACCCTACCAGGATTGCAATCAACTCTAGTATTTGCGATCGTCACCACTATGATTTTCACATTGCGGAGTTTTGAGCAAGTGTATGTCATCACTGGTGGTGGACCGTTAAATTCTACTAATTTGTTGGTTTATTACATCTATCAAGAGGCATTTGGTCAATTCGATTTTAGTTACGCCGCCGCAGCAGCGACAGTGCTGTTAGCAGTGACGCTAGTACTAGTATATTTGCAGCTACAAACTTGGAGGGAAGAAGGATGAGGAATGGGAGAGTGGACATCGGGGATTGGGAATTGGGGATTGGGAATTGGGAATTGAGGATTGGGCATAGTTAACAACCACTAACCAATGTACAGACGTGCCGTGCGTGGCACGTCTGTACAACAAACAACAACCAACCACCAACCAAAAACTGAGAATGTTTCTAAATAAAAATTTTCAGCTACACAACTTATTCGATAAACTTCTTGCATGAGTAGGGTCAACAATAAAGTTAAGCAAAAAATCAAAAGTTAAAAGCAAAAATAAAGGAGCTGCCATTCTTTTGGTTTTTACATATTTTATTTCATTTTTCCCTTACCCTTGCCCCAGTTTGAAAACAAGTTGGGATTATGTTCATTAACTACATCACCTTAATGCTGGTTAATCTGGTAGCTGGACTGTTTCTCCTAGCTGGCTACTTGTATTTTGGTTTAAATCGGGTCAATCAAAAACGTTGGATTCCTGGTTTTGGGATGACAGGGGCGATCGCACTTGTTACTGGGTTACACATGAGTTTTACTTGGCCTGTGCGAAGTATTTTCAATATCGCCTATGGTGAAATGACCGTTTTGTTTGGTATTCTTTTGATTGCTACTTCCTTAGCTTTAGCCCTTGATTGGGATTTACTCACAATAGCAATTTATGGTTTTTTTGCGGGAATTGCTGCTATTGTCGTTGGTGCACGCATTATTAATCTTGGATTGACGCGGAATCCACTTTTAACAGGAATTGGATTTATCTTAACCGGATTGAGTGGAGTTTTAGCGGCACCAACATTGTATTTTAAAGCCAATCGCTCGTGGCGGTTAATTGGTGCCCTCGTGCTGATAGTTGCTGCTGTGATTTTTGCTTTTACTGGCTATCTTGCATACTGGGGTCATCTCGCTGACTATTCTGATTGGAAACCGTTGCCAATGCGATCGCCATAAGTAAAGGCAGTTTGTCCAGGAAGTCAAAATAATCCTTGTTATGAAGCTTTGCTGATATTTATCAGCGTACTTTGACAAATAAAATACATTCATAACGTATTTTTAGGACTCTGACAATTTGTTATAGATTTTTGTCTAATTTTTATCGATTGATTCCCTAGATTCTTAACTTTTGGGGTGTACTCTCAAGATACAGAGACATCAGAATACTAATAGACCATCGGGGTGAAAGTTAAGAAAAATTACAAACTCATTCAGAGGCGAATACCATGAAAAATCATGCTGACAAACAAGAAAGAGTCCTAAGTCAAATCGCAGATCGAAATTTTGAGAGTAGAGATTTCAGTGGATGTGACTTGAGTGGAATTGACCTTAGAGCAGTTGATCTCAGTGGAGTTAACTTCACAGGAGCGGATTTGCGTAGTGCAAATCTCAGTGGCGCTATTCTCAGTGGTGCTAGCCTCAGTGAGGCTAATTTAATGCAAGCAAATCTTCGGGAAGCGAATTTACAGGATGTAAATTTATGTAATGCTAATTTGAATCAAGCTGATTTAACGCAAGCGAATTTGTGTGGTGCTATTTTATGGCGGGCAAAATTAAGTGGAAGTAAACTGTGGTGTGCTTCCCTATGTAATGCTGATTTCAAAGAAGCTGACTTGAGCTGCGCCCAATTAACTGAAGCATCGCTAATTCAAGCTCAGTTCGTGAGAGCAAATCTTGAAGAAGCAAAACTATGTGGAGCAATTTTACTAGAAGCAAATTTTAATCAAGCCTACTTAAAAGGTGCGGATTTCCATTGGGCCAATTTAATTGCAGCAAACTTAAGCGAAGCAAACCTTTGGGATGCAAATCTCAAGAATGCAAAACTATATGATGCAATCATGCCTGATGGTACAATTCAACCAAATCAGATATTTATTATTCAATAAGTCATTGGTCATTTGTCATTTGTCATTTTTTGTACTAAATGATTAATGACAAATGACTGCTAAGTAAAAGTAAATTATTAAAACTCTCGTTGTGAGAAAATGAGGATGGCGATCGCTAACAACATCGCTGTATACAGTAAACCGTAACCAGCATTACTAATAAGTGCCGCAGTATTTGGTAATGCTGCCAGACCATATACGGCATCATTTTTAACATCTAAGCGAGATAAATCTGGCAAAATAAGATACAAAGTTTGAGTTAGGTTCTGGATATGAGGGTTGTTTCCCAGGCGACCGAGCTTCAGTAAATCTTGAGTAATATTCCCCATGAGATACACAGCAAATGTTAAAGCTGTTGCTAATAAGGAACTAGTAAATACACCCAAGGTAATAGCCACAGCAGCGATCAGAGACAATTGCAGGAATATAAAAAATGTAGCAATTAAAACACTTGCCCATGAATAAGCGATGTGATTCAGTTGCAAAAACATAAGAGTTATCACTGTCATAGCAGTGATAATAACTGCTAGCACTGCCAATAATCCTAGATATTTACCCGTGATGAATTCACTGCGACTTATCGGTTTAGCAATTAACACCAAAACGGTACGCTTCTCTATTTCTTTGTTTACCAATCCTGTACCAACAAATACTGCCACAATTAAACCGATGAGACTTATCATCGCCAAACTAAAATCAAAAAACATTTTGTCTTCAGTAGTAGCAGCAAATTGAGGAAGGAGATAAATAGCAACCGCTAGGATGAAAAAATAAAAGCCGATGAGAAATAGAATGCGATCGCGCATTACCTCTCGAAACACATTCTTTGCTATTACATAAATTCTGCTGAAATTCATCTTTATTTAGTCATTAGTGATTAGTCATTTGTCAATGGTCAAGAGTTGGTGGTTGGTGGTTAGTGGTTAGTGGCCCCATCTCCGATTCTTTGAATCTTCACTGTAAGGGTGGAGGTGGTCCTGGAATTGGTTTGGTGATCTGACCGCAATTGATTTCCGCAAATAAAGATCCATTATCTGCTCTATTATTGGCGGAGGAATTTGTAGACCTAGCGAGTGGTTCAATCTGACAAGACTGTTTCAGATAGTATTCAAGTCCTGTAGACGTGGGACCACTCCAGATGCTGAGTAAATCTAGAGTGTACCCTCCAGACTTCAGGTTGTATACGCGTGGTTCAAGCCGCCATAAATATCTTTCTTCATATCCACCTAAGCTTGTTTGTATTACTTGTGTACCCAAACTAGTCACTCTTTGCTGTACACCCAGAAGCCATTGTTCAACTTCTGACCAAGGTCTGTTAGCTATTTGCTCTTTTACTAACGGCTCAAGTTTCTTTAAAATTTCAACGCCATTTTCTGGAATTTTATTCGCTAAGGGTTCTGTTATTCTAATTACAAAATTATTGCTAAAATTATCTGCTCGCAAACTAGGAAATTCTTGTAGCCATCGATTCACTGTGAAGCCGAATTGCAGCCAGCAACTAATTACCATACAGCTAGCAACTAAAATGATGATTTTTTCGCGGTCTTCTACCTTAGGAATTTGAGTATTGACATCAGTACCAGTACCTTCAAAAAATTCTCCAGCTGCTGTAATAAATGCCGAAATTGTCGGCCAGAAAACTAGTGTTCTGCTTGTAAGTACTTCTGCTGAATTGCCAAAGGCAAAAGCACTTACTAAAAATCCAGTTACTAACGCTCCTACAGGCATATTGGTACCAGGAATTAGTAAAGGATTTTCGGTCGTATACCAGGCGGTACCAGCAATTAAAAATACCCAACCGCAAAGGGCGATCGTGGACTTGACAATCCCTGTAGATAGCGATGACATTAACCAAGAGAAAATACTTAAATAAATTAAAGTTTGCCAAGCGAAAGCCCTTTGGGGAATAAAAAAATTTTTGATTTGTTCGTAAATATTGCTAATAAAGCTGAATAAACCAAGTAAATCTCTAATTATCTCCATCAATTCACCTCATTTCGAATGAAGTAACATGTTTTTATTGAATTTATGCAAAAATAACCATAAATGTAATTATTAAAACAGCAGTGTAACTTAGTGAATTAGCTATTAATACAGTTGTAAATATATTTTTTGATTGCAGTTTCATTCTAAAACTCCGACGGGCGTAAAATTTGTGAGGGGCAGACTCTGGAGTTTTTTTCCAAAAATCAGTTAGCGATACGATCGCGACTCTTAAGATAAATGATTTGATAATAAAAGTCCCAAAAAAAATTATAAATGCCATTAAAATGTTAAGATTGATCGTGTTAGGCAGTATCCGCTTAAAGAAAATTAAATTGAGCAAGTTTGATTTAAATCTTGTAGTTGCAAATGGTTCGATCAAGAAAAAAATGCTCCAACCGATAACGTTAGAAAATAAATTCATACACATAGAATAAAAACTAGAAGTTTTTTTGTCAAAATTTAGGCTCATATTTAAAACATATGCTTCTATGGGAATAGATACCAATAGTAATAGAAAACAAAAGAGAATTGCGCCAAGGGGAATAACTTCAGGAATTAAGAAAAAATTATCCATCATCAGAACCAGGTTATTGTTAAGGCGTAACTTAGAGAAAGTATAACTGCAAGCTAGTCAATTGATGAGGGTAATTATTACACAGTTATACTAATTCGACCGAATTTGAGCTTTATTCTCCCTCAGCCTGGAAGCCTGAAGCCAGACAAGCAAAGCCGGCTTTACGGGCTAATTTAGGTCATTCTCATCGAGAAACAGTGTACTGTTGTTTAGAATTTTTTTGTTTGTGTATTTTCTTGCTTCTCAACCCTTGGGAAAAAGGTTAAAGTTTAAAGGGCAAAAGCTTTCAATTGTTTTTACCCTTTCCCCTTACTCCTTGCACAAGACCTTGGGTAAGATCAAAGACTGCTACTTACAGCTTTTGGTAAGATGACAAGGAACGGCATCGGTATTCGCACAGCGCAAGTGCGTCAACAACGGGTCACAGGGCAAATTCACGTTTACGATGGTGCAGGCAAAGGTAAATCCCAAGCTGCTTTAGGAGTAGTTTTGCGTTCAATCGGCTTAGGGATCAATACGCCGAACAATTCCAACCGCGTCTTGCTGCTGCGGTTTTTAAAAGGACCAGAACGAGATTATGATGAGGATGGAGCAATTGCTGCTCTTCAGCGGGGATTCCCTCATTTAATTGACCAAGTTCGCACAGGTAGGGCAGAATTTTTTGGTCCAGATGAAATTACACCTTTTGACCGAGCTGAAGCTGCACGGGGTTGGGATGTGGCAAAAGGTGCGATCGCTTCTGGCTTATATTCGGTTGTAGTCTTAGATGAAATTAACCCCGTCTTGGATTTGGGTTTGCTATCGGTGGATGAGGTAGTGCGAACTCTCAAATCTAAACCAGAAGAGTTAGAAATTATCGCCACCGGACGCGCCGCACCCCAACAATTGCTTGATATTGCAGACTTGCACTCGGAGATGAAACCTCATCATCATCCAACCGCCACAGCACTTTTAATAGAAGGTATCGAAATTTATACAGGTGCTGGCAAAGGTAAATCTACAAGTGCTTTAGGTAAGGCTTTACAAGCAATCGGTCGAGGAATTAATCATCCCGGTTCTACCCGTGTGTTGATTATGCAGTGGCTCAAAGGCGGTACTGGCTACACCGAAGATGCAGCTCTAGCAGCTTTACAGCAGTCATACCCAGACGTAGTGGATCACCAACGCTGTGGTCGAGATGCAATTGTTTGGCGTAACTCCCGCCAAGAATTAGACTACGTCGAAGCCGAACGAGGTTGGGAAATCGCTAAAACAGCGATCGCCTCTGGACTTTACAAAACCATTATCCTTGATGAGCTCAATCCCACCGTTGACTTAGAATTGCTTCCTGTAGAACCAATTGTCCAAGCTTTGCTCCGCAAACCCCGACATACTGAAATTATCATCACAGGTCGCTGCCAAAATCAACCAGCATACTTTGACTTGGCTAGCGTTCACTCTGAAGTTTACTGCCACAAGCACTATGCCAATCACGGCGTAGAACTCAAGCGGGGAGTAGATTTTTAAATTAATCATTAGTCAATAGTAGTCAATAGTCAGTTGTTGCGAGTCTATTGACTAATGCATATTATTGCATTTTCATCAATAGTTCTTAAGGTATAAAAAAAATTACGTCGAACGTTTGATGAACATTTGAGCGGAAACTGTAGAAATATAATCAAGCAATATTGCTGTCATGAATATTATCCATGCAGATGAAACTGTTTCACACAAATTAAGCTGCGATCGCAATACACAAAAACCTATGAACAGCGAAATACAACAAAAACAATACGAATACGACAATATCACCTCACCAGAGACTGTGTCAGCAATGGAGGATTCAGAGACTAAAAACTTATCAAAGCAGACAGCAGCGATAGAAACTGAGAGCCAGTGGCGGAAAATTGGCAGACAAACCTCCGATTTTTTCGCAAAATTGCCTGAATACTTCCATAAATTTTGGCATGCATACAAGACACCTATCATCAGCCTACTTTGGGTTTTTGCAGCAATTATTGCAGTCAGGATAATCTTAGCAGTACTGGATGTAATCAACGATATTCCGCTTGCAGAACCACTGTTTGTTTTGATCGGATTTGGTTATACAATTTGGTTTACTTTTCGCTATCTCGTACTGGCCTCAACCCGCCAAGAATTAGCTACGGAAATTGCATCGCTAAAAAAAGAATTTTTGAAGAATTCATAATTGGTAATTCATAATTCATAATTATTAGCCATGCATGAGTTATGAATTATGAATTATGAGTTTTTTCGTTCAAATAGGTGCGTTAACCGAGAGCTTGCACCGTTCTATATAAGAGCCTCTTGCTCTAGGTGTTAACGAGGGTACAATGGTGAGGCTTGCCTGGTAACTGTCGTAATTGGTGCAAGATATGAATTCATAAATACTGCTCTGACGCACCTTATTTTTATTTATTTTATGAGAATGAATTATTTCCCAGTCTGATTGAAACATCAAAATATATATATATCCAGGCAGAGAAAAAAATTATATTTGCAATTTAAACACCTCTTAAGATAGTTAGTTTGATGTTAACAAACAACTTAATATGTTCCTTGGAATTAAACAAATGAGAACAGATTGTTTCAGGAGAACATAATATTATGAGTAATGAAGAGTTTAAAAAAGCAGTTGACTCATCCGAACGCGCTCGAGTAGATGAATACGATCGTCATATCATCCCTGCAGAAACTGCAGCGCGTAAAGAAAGAGAAGGAGAGCTATATAAAACACTCCCCAAAGAAGACACACAAGCAAGTACAGACCAGAGCATACGTACCACAGACGGCTATACGGTAGACAAGGAAGGTCTGTTAAACAACTATGCTATTGAACCGGAAATGTACTATGAAGTTCCTGGTGACGCGCGACAAGAAGCAGAAAAAGACACAGCACATCGTATTGAAGAACTCGAAGAGATAAACGAAGATAAACAAGGTGAATTAACCATGGATCGCGACGAAAGGGGTAGAGGTCCTGGGATTATTTAGTTTTGTCATCAATCTAGGGATTTGATAGAAGTTTTCACAAAGGTACCTTGGCGATGATTGGAAATTAACCCCAATCACCGCTTTCCACTTGATGGCTCATTGCTCATTACAGTCAAATAGTAAACGGTTGAATTTGGCGCTCGCACCATTGCCCTTGATACCGTTCGACGACCAAGGGGCGAATGATAAACTTGGGGGGGCGAGTGTCTTTAACATCAATACGCAAACAAGAATATGGTCGTCGTTTTTCGGAACTATGTCCATTACGACCAACAAACAAATGCGATCGCGCTACTAATCTCTGGTCTTCCAGTAAATCTGCTCCCTCAGTCCGCTGGCGGCGCAGACTGTAGCCACCACCGCCGCAAACAATCCAGTTAATATTGCTGTCAGCGTGACCTGTGTCCATTGTCTGCAAGTATTCCAAGCAGTGAGCATGACCATTTAAAACTAAATCTACCAAGGGACGACCACCAGTTAAGGAGCCTACCGCTTCTGCTACTTTATCCAGAACATCACGTAGGCGAGTGCGAACTGCGATAGTTTGCGCCTGTTCCCACTTCGTGGCTTCAGTTACGTAGGGAGGATGGTGAAAATAAATCACCCTTCCCCTGACTTCTTTTGTATGCCACGATTCAATCAGCCGTTGCTTCAGCCAGTCTAGTTGTTCGGTGTCTATCACCATTGTTTTGCCAGAAGTCAGTTGTTTATCGATATCAACAATAATTTCGTCAATTTGTGATAATTTAACTCGCATATCGTCCAATTGCTCAGCCTCGCTAGGATCATCAGGATTGAGTTTGGCTGAGTCTTCCATGATTTGCTGCTTCTGTTGTTCCATTTCAATACGGCGTTTCTCCAATACTCTGCGATCTGCTTGTCCTTCCCGTGTTGCTGGCAGTGGCGGTGGATCGTTAAATGTATTGGAATCTAAGGCAAAGAAGTCTATTCCACAATAGCGGAAGGTATAGTAACGATTGGGAAGGCGAGTAAAATGTCCTGGTTCATAACGCAAACATCGACCTGTCTTAGTTTTGGCTGTGTAGTGTGTATCCAAATGACGGGCGAGGTCTGACGGAAACATGAATGCTTTCAAATAGTCGAGAAATGCTCGTGCATAGGCGTCACCCTGCCTAGAACCGTGCCAACCCACATCCAAATCCAGCTTGGAGCCAATCAGTTTACGTAGAGGCAGTGTAATAAAAGATGCTATACCAAAGATCGGCGGTAGGTCGTAGTAATCGTGATTTCCCGGTACAGGGAGGATAGGGAACCGAAAAACCATCTGGTCATAAGCAATACGCTGGGGCTGTTCTCCACCTACAAGAAACTCTCGGTAAGGCTGAATAAAGTTTTGTTGGTAGTACTCACTGGAACCCACTAAATAAACTACATCGCCCGTATGTATTAGAAAACGGCATTCCTGGTAATGGGGTAGCATTAGTTCAGCAACTTGCCGTTGAGGATTGTGTGTTCGGTGTGAGCCAGAACCGCTGTCACCTACAACTAAAAACGAGAATTCTGGTTCATCTGTTCGGCCATCGTCCAACACAAGCCGAGTTTGGTCTATACCCCGTTGCACAACTAGCGGATCTTGCCAGCGTACCCGTTGTTTCATCTTGCGAATTTTATCGGCGATCGCCGGTTCGGATACGAATTTCAATGCACTTAACTCCTGCGGTTTTTAGCTCCCTGCATATGCAATCTAGCTTGCATTGGGTACTGATGATTGGG
>JANZYY010000442.1 GCA_026419705.1 Fischerella sp. | reverse complement strand
ATGTGTATAAGAGACAGGACAGTATCGGTGTATTTGCTAATACATCCATTGCATCAATCAGTCAGACCGTTGCTGATGCTGGGTTGACTGGCGTCCAGCTACATGGAGATGAATCACCAGAATTTTGCCAACAGTTGCGCGAACATCTGCCTCGGGTAGAAATTATTAAAGCCTTAAGAATACACACAGTAGCAGATTTAGAAAAAGCTGCTGTGTATAGTCTCAGTGTAAATACGCTATTACTTGATGCCTATCATCCTCAGCAGTTGGGCGGTACAGGCAAAACCCTAGATTGGAAAATGCTGCAACAGTTTCAACCTCGCTGTCCTTGGCTTTTAGCAGGGGGACTAACACCCGATAATATTTTAGAAGCTCTCAGTCAGGTTAATCCCAGCGGGATTGACTTATCTAGTGGAGTAGAACGTGCACCTGGGGACAAAGACTTGAATAAAGTCGCCAAGCTGTTTGAAAAGCTAGGGACTAGATAGTGATTAAGGGTTAGTGGATAGTGGTTAGGGGTTAGTGGTACAGAACAACCAAACAACTACTAACTACTAACTACTAACTACTAACTACTAACAATTCTCTAAAATATTGCTGCTTGGTGGCGAATCAAGTTGAAGAATTCTTCGCGGGTTTTATGCTCTTCTTGGAAGACACCCACCATTGCACTGGTGACAGTCCAGGAACCTGGTTTTTGCACACCCCGCATCACCATGCACATGTGGGTAGCTTCGATGACAACAGCAACGCCCTGCGGTTCTAGAATGTTTTGAATGGCTTCGGCAATTTGGCGAGTTAATCTTTCCTGTACTTGCAAGCGGCGGGAATACATTTCAACGATGCGGGCAAGTTTACTCAATCCCACGACTTTTTGATTGGGGATATAAGCAACATGAGCTTTACCCATAAATGGCAACATGTGGTGTTCGCACAAGCTGAAGACATTAATATCCCGAACTAACACCATTTCGCTGTGTCCTTCATCAAAAATCGCTCCGTTCACGATTTCTTCTAAGGACTGGTTGTAGCCACTGGTTAGAAATCGCAACGCCTCTGCTACCCGTTTTGGTGTTTTCAGCAGTCCTTCCCGTTCTGGATCTTCTCCTAATCCGAGCAGCAATGTCCGCACGGCGTCGGTCATCTGCTCCATTTGTTCCTCTTGCGGTGGCTGCAAGTCTGGTTCTCGGCCGTCATGAGTGTTGCGATCGGGTCTAATGGCTTCTGTTAAGTCGGAAATCAAAGGAGATTGAAAGCGATTGGAACCGTTGGAACGAGCAATAGTCATGGTATTAGTCTCTAAATGTCGATTAAAGAACGCCTGCACTGGGCATCAAGGTCAATTCATCAATCACTGCTTGTTGCGGTAACAGTGCAGTGTATACAATTGAGTCGGCAACGATTTCTGGAGTTAACATTTTTGAGCGCTCAAACTCGGCATGAACGGTTTCTTGCTCCCAGAATTCGGTGTTGACTGCACCGGGGCAAATGGCGGTGACGCGGATGCCATGGAGACGTTCTTCTTGTGCCAAAGTTTGAGAAAGAGCCAAAAGACCGGCTTTGCTGACGCAGTAGGCTCCCCAATTAGGAAAAGTTTGTTTGCCAGCAATTGATACAACGTTGATGATTGTACCTCTGTTGCGATCGCGCATTCCTGGCAAAATCCCCAAGATGCACTGAAACACGCTAGTGAGATTTAAATCTATGACTCGCTGCCACTCAGACAAGGGAGTTTCACTCAAACTGGCAGTGTAACCCATGCCAGCATTGTTAACCAAAATATCTATGTCACCAAAGTCACGGGCGATCGCTTGCATTTTTTCCTGCACTTGAGATACACAAGCTAGATCCACAGAGTATACTTTTGCATTCACTCCTGCGTGTCGAGCTGCTTGTGCTGTTGCTGCCAATTTCTCAACAGAACGACTGACTAAGGCAACATCTACCCCTGCTTTTGCAAATGCCAAAGCTGTTGCTTTGCCAATTCCACTACTTGCCCCTGTAATCAGAGCGCGTTGTTTTTGCTCTAAACTCATGCTTTTTTCCAATTCTTTGGCAAGTGAAACCACGTTGTCACCCATTTGTTCTAATTTTTAGATTTGCTGCCAAAATTAAACAAATCTAAAAATCGAACTAATGTTTTTAGATAACTGCTAAAATTCATTTCCATTATGGGCATATTGTCGGCTAAATTTTTTCTAGTCTAAAAATCTCAGGTGTTTGTCTTGAAAATAAAGTTACACTCCGATATTTGTTTATAGCTACAAAACAAATCTCTCATTGGTATGAGTAGATTTGTCGGTCGTACAAACGCCCATGGCTGAGTAGATTGTTAAAAATCTTTAAGTGCCATAGGCAATTATAGCATTGCTGTTATGCCAAGCAAGGATTTCGGTCTTATGAGTGGGAAACTTCAGTAAAAACACCAATCTTGCGAAATTTCTCATAACGAAGTTGACGGCGTTCTTGAGGAGTTAAGCGCTTCAACTCGTCTAAGTTTTCCAGGAGAGCTTGCTTGAGAGTTTGAGCAGCACTGAGAGGCTCAGAATGAGCACCACCAATAGGTTCAGTTAATATCTGGTCAATAATGCCGAAATTCTTCAGGTCGTGTGAAGTCATTTTCAAAACCGCTGCTGCTTGAGGAGCTTTAGTGGCATCTTTCCACAAAATCGCAGCACAAGCTTCGGGGGTAATAACGGTATAAACAGAGTGTTCAAACATCAACAGGCGATCGCCAACACCAATACCCAAAGCTCCACCAGAACCACCTTCACCAATTACCGTGCAAATAATCGGTACATCCAGGCAAAACATCTCGCGCAAATTGTAGGCGATCGCTTCTCCTGCACCTTGTCGTTCAGCTACCACTGTCGGCAAGGCTCCTGGCGTGTCGATAAAAGTTAAAATGGGCATTCCGAACTTGTTGGCGTGTTCCATTAAGCGCAACGCCTTGCGATAGCCACCAGGGGTGGCCATACCAAAATTACGGGCAATATTGTCTTTTGTGTCACGCCCCTTTTGATGACCTAACATTACTACAGGTTGCCCTTCTAAACGAGCCACACCGCCGATTAAAGCTGGATCGTCCGAACCACAGCGATCGCCATGCAACTCTATCCATTCATCAGTAATCGCCTGAATGTAATCGAGAGTACTGGGACGGCGGGGATGACGAGCGACTTGCAGTCGCTGAGATGGTGATAGACTACTGAAAATTTCCTCACGCAGTTGCATAGCACGTGCTTCTAGTTGACGAATTTGACTAGAAACATCGACGCCATTTTCCTCTGCAAGTTGACGGATTTGCTCAATTCGGTTTGCCAGTTCTGCCAACGGCTTTTCAAAATCCAACAGTAGTTGTTTGCGCTCAGTAGTAGCCATAAGTTAGGGAATAGGAAATAGGAATTAGGGATTGGGGATTGGCAATTGGGAATTGGGGATTGGGGACTGGGATTAGGGATTAGGAACTAAGCCAAATTCTTCCCTTATACCCGATCCCAGATTACCGATCCCTATACCAGCAGCGGTCTAAAACCGTGTTTTACCGACACCTGACCAATTTGTTCCATCTTTTCTACGGTAATCTGATTGCGTCCCCAAGAGAAGTTCGTATGCAACTTCTCAAACTCCAGCAACATTGATTCTGCAAAACAAGCAAACAACTGCCGTTCTGGAACATCCATGTTGACGATTTTCATAATTTTCCAGTCAATGTCAAGAGAATGCTCGACAATGCCACCATTAAGGACATACACGCCGGGATGCTGAATTTTAGTTGCCAGATTCTTGGGATAGCCTCCATCAATCAGCAAGCAAGGTTGTTTTAATACTTTCGGTTCAATTTCCACGCCTTTAGGCATACTCGCAACCCAAACTACAATATCAGCTTGGGGCAGTGCTTCTTCCAAAGCCATGATTTTTCCACGCCCCAGTTCTGCTTGTAAGTTCATGAGGCGTTCTTGGTTACGGGCTATCAGCAGCAGATCTTTTACATCTGTTTTCGCATCTAACCAGCGACAGACCGCACTACCAATATCTCCAGTTGCACCACAAACAGCAACGGTAGCTTGCGACAGTTCAATTCCTAATTGTTTCGAGGCTTGTTCTACCTGGGTACAAATAATGTAAGCTGTGTGCGTATTTCCGGTGGTGAAGCGTTCAAATTCTAGTTCAACGTTGCGGACTTGTTTGAACTGTTCTAAATTGAAATTTTCGAAAATAATTGAGGAAAACCCCCCTAAAGCCGTGATATCGATATCATGCTTTTGAGCCAGAGCCATAGCATTGAGGACCTTGCGTGTAGCTGCTTTGATCCGGCGATTTGCAAGCATTTCCGGTAAAAAGCAAGACTCTACATATTTCCCTTCTATTTTTTGCCCGGTTATGCTGGTAACTGTAATGCGATCGACAATTTGGGGCGGGGCGCTGCACCAAAAATCTAAACCTCGATCGGCATATTCTGGGTAGCCCAATTCTCTGGCTACCGCTTGTGCGTGTTCCAAACTAGTAAGATGTCCGATTAGACCAAACATTCTATTTAGGTGTGTGCGCTATAAAAAGCGTGGTGTAAGTGGGAAAGATATTACTACCCCTTAAAAATACTACACAAAGCGTAAGATTCGATTGCCCTGGGATAGTGATTCACACCAAGACTAAGGTAAAAGTTTTAATTACTGGCTATGGAGGATTGGGGATTAGGGGCAATGGGGATTGGGGATTGGTTTTCTTACCTATGCCCCATACCCTAGTAC
>JANZYY010000441.1 GCA_026419705.1 Fischerella sp. | reverse complement strand
GTGTATAAGAGACAGGTTGTAGAGTCTGTGCCAAATAAGTAAAAGTGCTATAAAAACTTACATCTCCTTCACAGGCAAAAGCGACATCTTGACCTGTGTGCAAATAGTGCCAAACTTGCTCTGCTGCGGCTTGCCATGCTTGTGTCAGCACAGTCATATCCTGGACATAGGGAAAAGTCAAGGCTATTTGCACCTGCTCTTGATTTAGCCACGGTGCGACTATTTGCTGTGCCATTCCTGGTTTACCTTGTATTCCTGCTGGAAATGCTACTACAGGCGAATTTTGCAGTAAGCGCAATCCTTTGACCGTAATTAATTCTGGATCGCCTGTGCCGACACTAATGCCGTAAAGAATACCAATTGTCACAGTTAAATAGGGGGATAAAAATTATGAATTATGAATTATGAATTATGAATTATGAAATTTTTAGCATTAAGTATCGATCGTTCTCACCTATTCCCTATTCTCTATTCCCCAGTCCCTAGTCCCTAATCCCTAGTCCCCAATCCATGCCATTACCAACAGTGATTTTGCCAGGATATTTAGAAAGCGCGATCGCTTACCGCCAACTACAACAATCCTTGCAACAGATGGGCTTTCCTACAGTGACTGTACCACTGCGACGCCGTGACTGGATAGTCACTTTAGGAGGTAGACCTGTAACGCCTATTGTACGGCTACTCGATCGCACGGTAAAACAGGTACTACAGCAATCTAATGCTTCACAGATTAATTTGATCGGTCACTCAGCAGGAGGTTGGATTTCTCGCATCTACTTGGGTGACAAGCCTTATTTAGGGCGTGGTGAACTTCAAGCATCCCTTTGGCAAGCTCATAGTCTAGTTGCTACTCTGACGACTCTGGGTACACCGCATATGAGCCAGGAGCGCTGGACACACTGGAATTTAGATTTTGTCAATAATAATTACCCAGGAGCATTTTACCAAAATGTTCGTTATGTTTGTGTTGCCGGAAAAACCATCTTTGGTGAAAAAAGAGGCGGTAGCTGGTTAGCTTACAGTAGCTATCAATTAACCTGCGGTAAAGGTAATACTTGGGGAGATGGAATCACTCCCATAGAAGCAGCTCATTTGGAAGGAGCAGAAAATATCGTGATTGAGGGTGTGAAACATTCTCCTAGAAGTCCAGGTATTTGGTATGGTTCACCAGAAGCGTTAAAGGTTTGGGTAAAGTATCTCGTGTGAGGTCGAATATGGGGAGAGTAGTAAACCACTAACCACTAACCACTAACTACTAACCACTAACTACTAACTATTCTTAAAATTTCTTAGCTAAACTTGTAATAAAAATATATATTCAGCCCAGAAAAGGAACAGTGAGTGATGGAAAACACCGAGTTCAATAGAGTTTTGCGGCGCATCGCAACAGTGTTATCGGTAGTAATTATAACGCTATCCTTGGTTGCTGCTTCTACTGGGATTTTGCTGTCTTTTTACTACGAACCAGCGGCAGGCAGGGCATATCAATCGTTGAAAGTGATTGCAGAGCAAGTCTCCTATGGTTGGCTATTCCGTAAAGCCCACAATATTGCTGGTAACGCAGTCATTGCGATCGCCCTTGTACAAATTGTCGTGTTATTTGTGAGCAGGCAGTTTCGCAAGAGTTGGTTAACGGCTTGGATGAGTGCAATTTTCTTGACACTGATTGCGATCGGCCTTTCGTGGACAGCGATGATTTTAAGCTGGGATCAAGAAGGCTTCTGGCGTTTTAACATCGAGCTGGGTACTATTGAAGCAATTCCCGTGATTGGTTCGCAGTTGCGCGAAATTCTCACTGGTGGCGGTGCGATTAGCACACTCACTGTCCAACGACTTTACACCATACACAGTTACATTCTCTCTATTGCCGCCATTGTTATTTCTGTGGTGCACTTATTGAGCGTATTGTGGCAAGAAAAACAAACACAATCTTCAGCAGGGTCAAACTCTGAAGCTATGAACTCACAACCGCAATCAGTAAATCATCAGGGTGTGGGAGCATCGCTGGCGGAGAGTTGAGATAATTTTGCGATCGGCACTTCCTCAACTTCTGGTAATTTTTCCAAAGACAGGCGATCTGAGGTTCTTGCACCCGATAGGCGTTTTAAAAGATTCGGTCTGGGGTCGTGCAAGAGGTAAATAATGCGATCGCCTGGCTGCCAAGTCTCACCTGCAGGCACGATCTGCAATTTCTCATCCCGTTCTAAAAATAGTGGCACTAATTCGCCGGTCCGGATTAGTGCTTGTAACTGAACCTTTTGCAGAGAAAAACCAGGTTCTTTCAGCGTCGTCATTCCCAACTTCACTTGCTTATTATTCAGGTACTGATTCCAAGTCTTAATTTGGAAATCGGGGATGAAAGCCTGGTTAACTTTAGTTTTATTTGTGGCGTTATTAGCTTGAGGATCGCGGGGGAAAACAGCTAAAACACGGGGTGGGTTAAACTCCTCTGCTGCTCGTTGCGCCAACACAAAATTCACTTCACCATTTGTAGTCATAGCGAGAAATGTCCCCATTGAAGCTAGTTCCGCTTTTTCTAGGACATTGACATCTAAAGCACTGCTAATTAGCACCCGGAGATTTTCTGCTTGAGCTTGTTGACTAGCTTCTGGGTCTGTATCAATCATCACCACTGGTTCTCCCCGTTCTTGCAACAGGCGAGCAATTAAAATACTCAGAGGATTGCAACCTACAATTACTGCCCCTGTTGCTTCTTTGGAGGTGATTTGCAAACATCTAGCCACCCAACCAGCAGTTAGACCTTGGCAGAACACTGTCATGATAATTGTTAGGAAGACCAAGGCTTTGATGGCGTCACCACCGTTAATGCCGTGTTGTGTCAGCAAGATTGCAAATAAAGAAGCAACGGAGGCAGAAACAATTCCCCGAGGTGCAACCCAGCTTAAAAACAGTTTTTGTCGCCAGTTAAGGTCGCTGTTCCACGTACACAAGAGGATGTTGATCGGACGAACGATAAACATCAGCGCCAAGACAGTAAATAAGCTGCCCCAACCCAGAGCAAATACACTGTCAATAGATAGGTCAGCAGCGAGGAGAATGAACAGTACTGAGACGCAGAAAATTGTTAACTGACCTTTAAAGTGGCGCAGTAAGCGTTCTTCTGGTACCGAAGCAGTTCCAAACACGACACCAGCAACTACAGTTGCCATCAGTCCCGATTCACTGCGGAGCATCTGTGCTAGTACAAATAAACCCCACACCCCAGCCAAAACTACTAGGTTTTTCAGCTCAAATGAGAGAAAATTGGCAAATTTGCAAATTAATGCCATTAGCCAGCCACCCACTGCACCAATTACCCCACCAATACCAAGGCGCACAAGCAAACTGCTAATTGCAACGAATGGATCGGCATTCTGGTTTAATATTGTGTTTAGGACTACGACGGCCAGGATGGCTCCCACTGGGTCAATTAAAACTCCTTCTCCTTCTAAAAGTGTGGCAACCGGTCGCTCTACGTTGATTTGTTTGAGCAGGGGACTAATCACCGTCGGTCCTGTAACTACGACTAAGGACGCGAACAGAAAAGCGATCGGCCAGGGAAACTCAGCTAACCAGTGAGCAGCCATACTACCACCAACCAGCGTAATCAGAGTTCCCAAGGTTACAAGTAATTGCAAGCTCGTAGAAACTTTGTTTAATTCTCGTAATTCTAGGTTGAGTCCGCCTTCAAACAAGATTATCGCCGTTCCCAGAGCGACAATTACTTCCAATCCCGTGCCTAGCAAATGGGGATGCAATAATCCAAAACCGTCGGAACCAAGGATAATGCCAAACAGCAATAAAAACACGATACTTGGTACCCGCAGGTATGCAGCTAGTACCTGAGCACTAATACCTGCAACGACGGCAATCACCATCTGCAAAGTAATTTCAAATGATGCTTCCATGTTGTAGATTTTGAGCGATTTTTTTCAAAATCTTTTGTAAAGAATTGTAAAGTTCAGGCTGACAGGGTGCAACCTGATGCCTTGTCTTCCTTGCTGGGTTAAGAAAATATTTCATGCTTAGTAGCATATACTACATATTTTTCCTAGTTTGGCAACACGTTAACAACGCAAGCTCTGAATTTATAGGCGTTTGAGTACCATACTTATTCCTGAAAGCGTATTTTTTCTAGCATTTGCGATCAATTACTTTTACTTCCACCCAGTTTAACCTGCTGCAATTTCAAATTTTGCTATAAATTTCTTCATTAAAACTGTTGACATTAACAACAAAAGCCGCTAAATTAAGAAGGGTGTGAGCCGCGCGCCCCCATCGTCTAGAGGCCTAGGACACCTCCCTTTCACGGAGGTAACGGGGATTCGAATTCCCCTGGGGGTATTTTAAATAAGTAGTGACATCAGGCCTACAAGGCAAAATGGCAAGTTTCTAGGGTTTAACTGATTTACCAAGGCTCAGTGCCAGTCATGACGCAGGCTTAATCATCTTGCAATCAATTCTTAAACAAAAAGCGATCGCCTCCTTTATGACGATGGCAGCTATTTAGCCATAAGTAATAGCGAGAATCAACAGCAATGCACCAACCCTGTTAAGGTAAAAGCCGATCGTGTCTTAGTACAAAATTGCAAAGCTACGGGCCTGCATTTCAAAAAAGCTACAATTTTACGCAAAGCTGTACCTAGCAAGAACGGCAGTAATTTACTTTGTCAAATCCTCAAGACGCTGGCGAATTGCTAAAAGATTTAGCTGTAGATCTTTTGCCAGGCGACGCTCAATAATTCTCCCCGGCATTGTGCGTTTAGGCCAGACTTTAACTGTATAGTAG
>JANZYY010000440.1 GCA_026419705.1 Fischerella sp. | reverse complement strand
CCTGTACTGAACGGGCAAAGGGGCCGATGTGGTCAAAACTGCTGGAAAATAAAGCTACGCCAGCACGAGATAACCTTCCATAAGTTGGTTTGAAACCCAAAACGCCGCACAAAGCAGCGGGTACGCGAATTGAACCATTAGTATCAGAACCCAACGTCAATGGAACCAACCCAGCAGCGACCGCCGCTGCTGAACCACCTGATGAACCACCAGCAACTCGTTTGAAATCGTGGGGGTTACGGGTGACACCGTAATGGAAGTTTTCCGTCACAAAACCATAGGCGTACTCATCCATATTTAACGCGCCTACGAGTATCCCACCTGCTTGTTTCAATCGCGCTACCGCCGTTGCATCCCGTCTTGCGGGAGGGTTTTCTGCGTTGATTTTTGCACCTGCAAGCGTTGTGATTCCAGCAATATCGAAAAGATTTTTGACAGCGAAGGGAACACCAGCAAGTAACCCTGAATTTTTACCTTCGGCAATTTCTTTATCAATTCTTTTTGCATCAGCCAAAGCAGTTTCAGCAGTAACTGTGGTAAAACAATTAAGTTCGCGATCTCGGGCTGCAATTCTTTGTAAAGCAGCTTGTGTAACTTCTACCGCGCTAATTTTAGCTTGGCACACTGCTGTGGCGATAGATACAGCATCTGCTGAATCTAAATTCATGGTTCAAACACTGGTGCTACTTCAATTTCTTCAGGTAGAGGAAAGGAATTTACCACTTGGGCGATCGCTCTAATTCTCTCAAAATTTGCTACCACCCCATCCCGATACTCATCAGGCAATTGTAAATCCAACAACGCAGCCATTTGTTCAACATATTCACCTGCATCAAAATCTTGACTTTCCATATTCTTACCTTACTGGACTGTTAAATCATGCTTCCGCAGTTGTCTGCTGTTATAAAAACCAAAGATCAGCCAAAATGCCAAAATTAATGATGTTAGCAGCAAAATCGGCAGCGAACCAAATTTAGCAATTAAAGGCGGTGCAGCAGCGGTAAATAAACCTCCACCAACAATGGGTTCAAAAAGCAATTGTTTATAAGCAAAACTCTCAAAAGCGCCGGAACGATTATCTGGATCTACCATTCGCAATAGCAATAATCCAGTAGAAGTCACTCCCATCGATTGTCCCATGTCACCTATTCCGCGTTCAAACCAATAGAAAGGTAGCAGACGGGGTCCCAGAAAAAGAAAGGCACATACATTCCAAGCGATACCAGCAACTGACAAAATTATGAAAGGAGCAAAATTTTCACCCAATACAGATAGAGAAATCGTTGCTAGTGCTGTGACAATTGTGATATCCAATGCCAACCCGCCGATGCGTTCAATGAGAGGACGGCTAATCAAGTAGCTACGACCAGTACGTACTAACAAATACTGCACAATTATTCCACCGATGAGTGCAAGCGGGAAGAGGGGCATATAAGGTATTAACTTGAGTCCGTCTCCTCTACCCCAACTCATCAATTCTAATAAACGCAATGCTTCCAAGATCAGCCAACCGAAAGCGATCGCCAATCCCACAAAACCAAAGTTGAGTGACAGTGGATCGATAAGTAGTTCGCGGAATAAATTTTCTCTGGCAACTTTAATAGCATGGGGTTCATCTGAGAGTTTTCCCTCTTGCATTCCTAACTGAGCTAGCGGTTCGCGGCTGATTTGCACGCGCCCAGTGCGACGTCCCCAATTTATTAACCATGTACCTGCAATCACCCCAGAGACAAGCCCTACCGTCGCCAAAGCTAGAGATAAATCTGAACCAGCAGCAAAACCTAATTCTACAAAAGTTTGTGCCATTCCTGCTGCGGTTCCGTGTCCCCCTTCAAAGGCAACTTCGATTAAACATGCAGCAATCGGAGGTAAGCCAAAAACTGGTGTTAACACGGTAATTCCCAGTATCAAGCCTACTACGTATTGCCCCCAAGCGAGAGTTTGACCAAAAGCCGCTTGGGGTGAAGCTTGACGCCAAAATTCCCGCAATCCCGGAACAGACTGTCCAAGAAATATGGTGGCGAAGACAATATTAATAAAAATGCTCGGAGACTGGGACCAAACTGTCCGCACAGTTTCCGGAAATAAACCGTTGACAAGGAAAGATTCTGGATTGATTGCTTTGACAGCAGCACCGAAAGTAGCTGGACCTAATAGCAAAGCAACTATACCAGCTACAACCGAACTGGGTATATATAGCGATCGCAGTAACCACAGGCGTTGCCTGATCGATCGCCCGACGAGAATTAATATAGCAATAAGAGTATAAGCCCAAAATACATCTATAAGTTTGAACATGGCAGTTTTTGACGATTTTTGGCAATTGGCAGTTGCATAATCATGTAGAAACGCAAAAATCGGCGTTTCCTATATATTCTTGGCGTTATGGTAACATTACGCAGAATCTGCAAACTTAATTTTATGGCGATCGCACTGTCACAAATGCCATGTTATCTACTCAGATATTTCTTGTCATTATGGGCACATTTGAAAAAACGTCTTTTCTGGTTTATACATGTTTGTGCCTTAGTGGTTAATAAAACTGATTTTTGAACCACTAAGACACTAAGACACCAAGAAAATTATGTTTTATTTGTGTCGAGGTAACTAGTTTTCAGCGATAATTTTGCAAATATCCTCAAAAATAGGATCGTGTTCAATTGCTTCTTCAGGGTGGAATTCCAAATAAATTTGATTTAAATTAGGATCGAGAGATAAAATACATACCTCTAAATTTAGTTTTCCTTTCTGCCAACCTTGACTGCCGATTCTTAATACTTGGCAGTTGATTGCATATTTGTATTGAATCTCACTTAGTTTGATATGATGCTCACCCAGAGATATCAAGTTAAATAATTCATATATAGAAACACCAGGTTCAAGACTGTTAGTTTCATAAATGTATCGGTGTAATTTTTGTCTAATCTGTTTATCTACCAATTCTTTTAGTCTACTAGCTTTAAATGTATCATTTCCCAAAAGTACAACATCATCACAATCTAGCGGTATAATTTTGCCGTTCATATCAATATCAAATCAAGTTAATTTGTATCGGGCAACAACCACAATACTTTAAACACAATTTCTAGGATATTCTGCTAATTCGTTGACATCCAATTAGTTAAAAATTTGAAAAAATAACATCATAATTATCAGTTTGCAATTAATGCTGAAATACTCACTACAAATTGCTATCTCAAAAAATGATTTTTAAAGCAATACCAATTCTCAAAACTAGAACTACACATGGTTCGTAGTAAGCACTTAAGTGCTTACTACAAGCCCATATTTTCAATAAACAGTATAAATATGAATTCAACACAAATTTATGAAATGCAGTACTACAGAGTTCAAAAAAATAAAACGTAAAATCTATGTAGGGTATTAAGTTATTCCCGCTGTTAGCGACCGCCAATCCCCTATCCCCTTTACTTTGGAATACATACATCTGGTGCGCACAAATCTGGAAATTGTAATGTTGTCACTGTCAAAGTATCTAAATCTACGCAGCGAATAGCATGGTTATTAGTATCAGCAATATATAAGTAAGAACTAATAATACTCAGTCCCGAAGGTTCATAAAAACTGCTATTTTTACCTTGACCGTCTTGCAGACCAGCTGCGCCATTTCCCAATACTGTTTGACAATTACCTGTGATAGGACTTACTAATTTAATTTTGTGGTTATAAGTATCTGCAACCCACAAGTAATTCTGAGCGTATTCTACTCCTAAGCAGTGTTGTAATCTCACATCAGAACCTAGTCCATCAACATCACCAAAGCCAAATAATGCACCGCTACCGCAAACGGTTCGTATTTGTTTTGGTTCTACCAGCCTAATACCTCTAATAGAACTAACTTCACTGTCAGCAATGTATAATTCTTTCCCATCTGTAGTAATGCCACTGGGTTGAGCAAAGGCAGATTCGATCGGTGTGCCATCTACACAAGCTTCCGCACCGCTACCAGCGTAGGTTTTGACGATTTTACTTTCTAGATCCATTTCCCAAATTTGGTGCGAGCCTGCCATGGCAATAAACAAGCTATTTCCTACCTTTTGTAAATCCCAAGGAGAATTAAGCGCTGTTTCTAAACCACTACCTTTATGTGGATGGATATTGCGACTTTGTTCTCCTGTTCCAGCAATGGTTTCCACTACTTGGCGCTTCAAGTCTACACGCCGCAGGGTATGATTTTCTGTATCGGCAACATATAAAATCTGATTTTCTACATCAAATGTCATTCCTTGAGGTGCAAAAAATTGCGCCTCATCAAAGGAACCATCGGTTAACCCAGGTTTTCCTGTACCAATCAAATCCAGAACTTCTCCGTCCAAGGTACTCATAATCAAGCGGTGGTGTCCAGAGTCAGCGATGAACAATCCTGCTGTTGTCGCTAGGACTTTACCTGGAAAAGCAAGCGGTGTAATCAATGATTGGCTTTGTTTTTCTAAAGTTAGTTGCAGTTGTTGAAAGTTAATAGTGCCTTTCTCTTGGTGCTGGTGGATTAACTTGTCTATTAGTTGATCTAAAAAATCACGATGACCTTCCCCAGATACGGTACTAACTATGTATCCTTCCGGATCTATTACTATCAAGGTAGGCCAGCCACGCGCGGCGTAACTTTGCCAAATTCTGAAACCGCTATCCACTAAAACTGGGTGTTCGATGTCGTAGCGTAGAATGGCTTGGCGGATGTTGTCTATTTCTTTTTCATTGTCAAATTTAGCACTGTGTACGCCCTGTCTCTTATACACATCT
>JANZYY010000439.1 GCA_026419705.1 Fischerella sp. | reverse complement strand
GCGGTGGTATACTTGCCGATTCCACGCAAATTTATCCGAATGTGCAGTATCATTCACGCTCATGGCGGCTAAGGAGCCAAAACGCAGTGTACATTCCCTGTGAGGGCATATGCAAGCAGCCTGTAAATCTGGCTTTGACTACGATTTTCAAGTACTTGTTACTCTGCTCAGGATAAATCAAAGCTTTGGACTTTGAACAGACAAAATGTGTACTATTATACCTTAAATCCGATGCGATTTTCAGAGACAAAAAAACCAGGTTCCAATGAGGATAGGAACCTGAACAGGCATAAAAGTCATCCGCCAACAGGATTTTAGGTTTTGGATTTGGGATTGGCTCCACAGATGAATGTGGGGGCTTGTACCATCAAGGAATGATTGTTCAATTAATTTGTTAAGAAGATTTTCAATTAACTCAGATTGGAAACAGAGAAGGCAACAAAAATCAAACCACTAACTAAAATTATCCCAGCAATTCCCAAGAAAATATAATTGCGCTTTTGTTGCGGCGTGGGGGGTTCTGCTTGATATATTTTAGGCTCACGGGCAAAATTATTGAGACGACCGCCTTCTTCTGTGGTGTAGGGCATGGATCAATTCCTTACTCTGCTTTCTTTGTATTATGTTACATAATTGCAACATAATGCTCTTATTATCATAAACGATTCGTTATAAAAGTTAGTAGTTAGTGGTTAGTATTTGGTGGTTGTTGGTTGGTTGTTGGTGGTTTTTCCAAACAACAAACAACCACCAACAAACATCTAATTCGTAATCGTTCCCGTCAGCGGTGAAGAAGCATTGGCATAGTTCTTGATCGGCATTCTGCCAGCCAAATATGCCAAACGACCAGCTACAGCAGCCATGTTCATAGCACGCGCCATCAAAGGTGGGTTTTGTGCTAGGGCGATCGCGCTATTAATCAACAAAGCATCTGCACCCATTTCCATTGCTTGCGCCGCCTCAGATGGCGAGCCAATGCCAGCATCTACAACCACTGGAACTTTAGCATTTTCTATGATGATCTGAATATTAGCGATCGTTTTTAATCCCTGTCCGGAACCAATCGGTGAAGCTAAAGGCATTACAGTTGCACAGCCTACTTCTTCCAAATGCTTGGCTAGCATGGGGTCAGCGTTGATATAAGGTAAAACAGCAAAGCCTTCTTTTACCAGTTGTTCTGCTGCTTGCAGAGTGCCAATGGGATCTGGAAGTAAGTATTTGGGGTCGGGAATAACTTCTAACTTCACGAAATTATTATCTTCCTGTCCCAGCAGTTTCGCCATTTCCCGTCCTAAACGCGCAACGCGAATAGCTTCTTCTGCTGTTTTGCAACCAGCAGTATTGGGTAGCATCCAGATTTTTGTCCAATCCAGCGCTTCAGCCAAACCTTCGTGTCCAGGAGCATTGGTTTGCACCCGTCGCACTGCGACAGTAACAATCTGACAACCACTTTCCACTACACTTTGCTGCATTTCTTCAATACTGCGATATTTGCCAGTTCCCGTCATCAAACGAGAAGTGAAAGTTTTGCCAGCAATGACAAGTGGTGTGTCTGTAATTGGGAGTGGAACAGATGTAGATGTAGAGACGAGAGGTGGCGCGTCTGGTAGTGGGGCTGTGGGGGAATGGGGAACATTCGCAGTATGAGTGAGCATTTGGTTAGGGGTAGATGACTTGGTCTGGAAGCGTGAGTAATGAAAATGAGAAAGTAGAGAATCAGATTTTTGCTCGCAAATTAAATCGGCAATTAATGCTGCTGTTATGGGTGCCAGAAGAATACCATTACGGTAATGACCAACAGCAAAGGTTAAGTTTTGACAAGGACCAGTTCCTAGTATTGGTAATTCATCGGGTGTTGCAGGACGAAATCCCCACCATAATTCCTCAATCGGGTAATGCTGGATTTGGGGATATAGCCGAATGGCATGTTGGAGTAGAGTTTGAATACCTGCGGGTGTGTTTTGCCCGGTAAAGCCAACATCCTCGCTAGTTGCACCAATAATGATTCGTCGATCGCGCCTCGGTACTATGTAAATATCCCGTCCAAACAAAATCCGTGCTAAGGGGAATTCTGCAAGAAATTCTGGCACGCGCACGCTCAACATTTGCCCTTTGATGGGACGTACGGGTAGAGGAAATAATTGATTTGACCAAGCACCCGTAGCTAAAACATAGTGTTCGGCACGCCAGATACCAGCATTGGTTTGCACGCCTACAACTTGTCCCTGTTGCTGTATAATGCCTTCTGTTGCAGTTCCTTCTTTGAGTTCCACACCCAAAGATTGCACAGCACTCAACAGGGCTTTTGCTAGTGCCCGATTGTCTACTTGAGCGTCTTCAGGATACCACCAACCACCAACCACTTCTTCTCCAAGTCCGAGTTGATATTGATGAATGGCTTCTCTATCCAACCAGTAGGCAGTAGAAGAAGATAGGGAGGTAGGGAGGTGGGGTGATGGAGAGAAAGATTTCACCCCCTCTTCTCCAGAGAAGACTGGTGCTAAAATACCGCAGGGCCAGTAACCAGTATTCAAACCGGTGAGTTGTTCTAACTTGTGCGTCCAGTCAGCGTAAATAGAACGCGATCGCCAACACAATTCCTGCATAGCCTGGTTAGAGATGTTTTCAGCATCTGGTGCTAACATCCCAGCCGCAGCATGTGTAGCAGCAGCATGAAAATCACGACTCAACACAGTGACTTTTTTGCCGCGCAGTTTCAACTCGATGGCGATCGCCAACCCAATCACGCCGCCACCAATAATTAAAACGTCGTTAGTCATTAGTCAGTTTGTCAGTTAGTCAACAGTTAAGAGCAAAACACCTGCCTGTGAGAAGTTTCCTTCACCTTGGCAAAGTGTTCCTTCAAAAATTTTGGTCAATAGCCAAGAGTCTATAGTCAATCGTCCAAACCAATGACTTATTGACTACAGACTGTTAACTAAACAACCCCTAACTCACCACTGCTAACTTATAACTGGAACTCATAACTAGTAACTCATAACCAGTAATTGCTGATTCACAAGCACTACCACAAAGCTCGAATTGGTTCTTCATTCTGACTGGAATTTGTATCATCAGTTACTTGCGTGTCATCAGTAGTGCTGGTACCAGAGTTACTCTGAGCAGTTGTTGTATCGGTTGTTTCGTCAATACTTGTATCAGTTGCCGTGTCATCAGCTGTGCTATTCTGGGCAACGCTACTTTTGTTACTATCTGTGTTGCTCTCTGCAGGAGTTGTACTGGTCGCTGTGCTATTGACATTGATATTAGCAGGAAGGACTCGCGATGTTTTACCTCCTCCGGGAGCCTGAGCGGTATTTTGTCCGCCGCCCATTGGAAAGCTGATACCCAGCAATGTACCTAATAAAATCGCCAAGCCTCCGGCCATCAAAATCAGTGGGGTCCATCTACCCATGTTTTTTCTCCTTTTTAACCTTCTGGTGTCCAGACTACTTGAGAACCTTCTCCCCAAAATCCATCAAATTTTGTGACTTTTACATCTCCTAAAACCTGAATTTGACAAGCTAAACGCAGGTTTTTTGTCGGAGAATGAGGAGGTAGGGAGCGCCGCCTTCGATCGCGCCAAATTGCCTTTGAGACATCACCTTCTACTTGAACTGCACAAGTACCACAACTGCCAATTCCTCGACAGTTTATTACCTTAGCACCGCTGTTGTAGAGGTCAATACCATTTTGCAGCAAAATCTTCCGCAGATTGGTTCCACACACACACTCAATTGTCTTACCTTGAGCTTGTACCTTGGGCATCGCAGATTACGAAAGAGGATTTAGGTTGTATTGTAACAATTTATTTCTGATACCGAAAAACCCACAAATACTAGATTGTCAAAGCCAGGTAAAAGAGAAATTTCGGTTCTCATCTTTTTTAAAAGCTTCACAATCAGTTCGTTAATTCCTGAACATTACTGTATAATTAGGGTTGAGAAAGCAACAAAAATTCATCAACAAATTGGGGATTTGTAACAGTTTGATGCAAAAAACTTGAAAAATCCTTGAAAACGGTAAAATCGATTGGGGATTTGAGAGATATTTAAATTTTACAAAATTTATAGAGTTATGAGAGCCTTTTAGCTTTAGTTGTAGCAGGAATGGTTTTTGTAGATTCCTATACATCTCATATTTTTATTTCCTGGAGTTGTGGTATAAAATTCACCTGCACTAACTGAAGAAAATCTCAGTGGAGCATCACACCTTGCCTTGCAAATTGTCTGAACAGTCCCCATCTTATGACCGCTAATTCCTTACCCCAAATTTGGATCTATGACACCACACTTCGAGACGGAACTCAGCGCGAAGGATTATCGGTATCTATAGAGGATAAGTTACGCATTGCCAGGAGACTTGACCAATTGGGTATTCCCTTTATTGAAGGCGGATGGCCTGGGGCAAATCCCAAAGACGTACAATTTTTCTGGCAGTTGCAAGAAGAGCCACTCAAACAAGCTGAAATAGTGGCTTTTTGTTCGACTCGACGCCCGCACGCAACAGCAGCGTCTGAGCCAATGTTACAAGCGATTCTTGCTGCTGGTACTCGTTGGGTAACTATCTTTGGCAAGTCTTGGGATTTACATGTCACAGAGGGACTCAAGACCACTTTAGCTGAAAATTTGGCGATGATCGGCGACACTATTGAATACCTGCGCGCTCAAGGACGTCGCGTTATTTACGATGCAGAACATTGGTTTGATGGCTACAAACACAATCGGGATTATGCTTTAAAGACACTAGAGACGGCGATCGCGGCTGGCGCGGAATGGTTAGTATTATGTGAT
>JANZYY010000438.1 GCA_026419705.1 Fischerella sp. | reverse complement strand
GAGTAATAGTACTGGAACTCCGCAGTGGATTTTCAGTGGTGTTGCCGCCAAATAAAAAACCGCCGATGCTGGAAAATACGTACTCTGTTTCTGGCTGGCGGCGGAGAATTTCATCAACTGCAGCCATGACTTTTTGATTATTTTCTAAAGGTGTACCGGGCGGAAACTGAGCAAATAAACCAGCTTGTCCGGTGTTGATGCGGGGTAGAATTTCTTGGGGAATTTGCGGTGCTACCCACAGACTACTACCACCTAACAGGACAATTGCGATCGCCACAGTTAACAAGCGAAAACGCAATACTTTACTCAAAAAAGCACTGTATCCTCTAGTTGCAGCATCAAAGCGGCGATTAAACTTCCGTAACAGCCAGAAATCACTCAGACCACTGGAAATACGCCACGCCAGCATCCGGGAAGCGAGCATCGGTACTACTGTCACCGCAATTAAGATGGAAGCGGTGAGAGCAAAGCTGATGGTGAGAATTAATTCATTGAATAGCAGCGAGATAAAGCCGCCAATCAGCAAAAACGGTAATACCGCTACTAGGTTGGTGCTAGTAGAAGCCAGCAAAGCTGATTCTACTTGTTGGCTGCTTTGTTCGGCCTGTTTAATTAATTGCCACGGACTCAAGCAAGTTCTTGTATCTTTGCCGGGAGTCATACCTGCACCCTCGGCAATATTTTCTAACATAACGATGGAATTATCCACCACAATACCCACACCCAAAGCCAAACCGCCCAAGCTGAAAATATTCAGCGACAAGCCAAATAAACCCATGAAAATAATGGCATTCAGGGTTGCTAGGGGAATAGCAATCACAATAATCAGAGTTTGCCGCACCGAACCGAGAAATAAAAGAACGGCGATCGCAGCCAGTGTTGCTCCGATTAGACCGGAACTAGTAACATTGGTTATAGAATTCCTGATAAACTGTGATTCATCTAAAGTAGGCGTGAGAACTGTTCCCTCAGGAATTACACCAGATTTTCTCAGTTCTTCTATTCGCTTTTTTACTCCATCGACAACATTAATTGTGTTCGCATCTGGCTGCTTTTGGATGCTGACTTTTACCGCTGGTTCCCCGTTAAGTAAGACGAATAGGCGTTGTTTTTCCGTACCATCAATGACTTCAGCAAAGTCACGTAGATAAATACGACGGGGAGGAGGGAGAGTGGAGGAAGTGGGAGAAGTGGAGGAGACTTCAAAAGAAAGATTGCGGATTTCATCGGCGGTTTGGAAGCGTCCGACGGTGCGGGTGAGAGGTTCGGAATTTTGTCCAAATATTCGACCACCAGAAATATCTTGGTTGCGGTTTGTCAGTTCATTAAGTACATCTGTTAAACCAATACCAAGGGCTTGTAAGCGATCTAAATCTATATTTACCCTGACTTCTTCTTGTACTCCTCCTGATACATCTACCCCCGCTACTCCTGAGACCACACTTAGTTCACGGGCTAGTTCTTCTTCGGCAAATACGCGCAAATCAACACCTTTTAATGAAGGTGAAGTTAATGCTAATTCGTAAATGGGTGATTGGGAAGGGTCAAATTTAAAGATACGAGGTTCTTCTATCGTGTTCGGTAAATTACTTCTGGCTCTATTAAATGCAGCTGTCGCATCATTGAGGGCTTGGTCAATATTACCTCCCGGTTGAAAGAACAAATCCAAATTTATTTGTCCTTCGCGGGTTTGGGAAAAAATTTGCACCACACCCTCTGTAGCAGCAAAAGCTTCCTCCAGTGGCTTGGTGACTTCGTCTACCGCTACTTCTGGTGAAATTCCGGGGGCTTCGATTCGCACACCAATCCGGGGATAGGTAATTGATGGCAGTAAATCTACTGGCAGTTTAGTAATGAAAAATACGCCCATTACGATCGCTGCCAGGGTTAGCATCAGTGTGCCAATGTGTCTGCGGATAGCGAGGGTGCTGACACTAAATCCCCCACCCTGTTTTGTTAACTGCATCTTTCTAATTCAAAATAAATAGACGTATCTCTCGTGGTGGCTGTTAGTGGATAGTAGTTAGTGGATAGTGGTTAAAAACCAACTACCAACTACCAACTACCAACTACTAACTACTAACTGTCTTCACGGTTATATTTATTTCCCCATCGCACCAGAATCTACTTTTTCAGAAAGTATCGAAAGACTTACGGCATCCCGATCTCGTAGAGGCTTGCCACTGCGCGCTACATACGATTCACCCGGATCCAAGCCAGATATAATTTCTACTTTGCCATCAGCATGTTTACCTAGGGTTACGGATCTGGCAGCAACCGTAGTTTTATCTCCTTCCCGTACTACCACAAACACTTTGCCCTGATTATTTTCGATCTTGGATTCTGGATTTTGGTGAGGGCTTTCTTCCCCTCTTCCCTGAATAGCTGTTAACGGTACTACCACTCGTTCTTGTCCCCTATCAGCAAGATTCACTCTTGCATACAGCCCACTGCTAATCTTACTGTCCCTATTGGGAATCACTATTTCTATCGGCACTAAGTAAGTATTAGCTGCTGGGGTAATGCGCGCGATCGTGCCAACGTAGGTGTTGTTAGGAAAAGCATCTAGCTTCACTTGTACGGACTGTCCCACTTGAATATTTGCTAGTTCTTTGTCAGAAACTTCAAATTCCACTTTGACACGACTAAAATCACCGATTCTCAAGATTTCATTCCCTGGTTGCAGAAGATCTCCTGGTTCTGGTACTTTGCTTNAAACTGCACCAGTGATGGGGGATGTGAGCCTAGAATAGGATCTGCGTTCTTTTGCTTGCGCCACTAAGGCTTGTTGGGCAGTTAATCTACCTTTGGCAGCAGCAACGGCTTCCTCTTCTGTACGCACTTGCTTTTGGGCGGCACGTAATGCTTGTGCAGCAGTTTGGGCGTTGGTGCGTGCTTGTTCGGCTGCTTGTTGCGAAATCGCACCTTCTTTCAACAGTTTCTCCTGCCTGTTTGCATCTGAAAGCGCTTGCGCTAGCTGCAATCGCGCCTGTTCTACCTCAACACGGGCATTACTGACTTGAGCAGTTGCTCTGGCTACTTCCGATCTCAGTGCTGCTAGTTCTGCTTCGGCTTGATTTAATTCTGTTTTCAGGATCGTATCGTCAACCTGTCCGATAACTTGTCCTTTTCTGACAGTATCTCCCTCATCTACATTCAATGCTACAAGCCGTCCTTCTACCTGCGATCGCAGCGATACCTCACGGAATGGTTTGGTAATGCCTCTATATTCTAATTGTTGTTGCAAACCACCCTTACGGGCGATCGCCACATCCACGGGTGTTGCACCACCAGTTTGTCCAGTCGCATCACGACGTTCTTGTTGAGCTTCAGCTGACTCTTTGGGAAGTGAGCCGCAGCTTCCCATCAGCAGTCCAATACTTAATACACAAGTTAGCAATAAGATTGACGAACACGATGAGAAGGTATGATTTTTGATGATTTGACACGGCTGATTTCCGTTCCCAATCATTACTATTTTGCTCCTAGGCAGTTTTGGCTATGACACCCGCTTATTAACAACTAGTCACGATGATTTCAGGAAGCTAAAACTTCCTTAAAAAAGAGATAAAGTGTGAGTTCTATTTCATGATTCATATCAATATTTTGGGATTAAAAATACTGTTTATTTTAGAGAATATATCGACAATAATCCTAATTATGCCGAGCGAGCATAAATCGATGCAATTATTTTTTAGTACAAATATTTTTTGCTGATTTTGCCTCTACTTGTAGGCGTAGGAATCATAATTGCTGACTAACAGAAGTAATCAGAAGAAGTAGAATGAAGAATCTAACATATTATCCTCATTGTTGTTTTTATCTTTATCCTAGAGACTGTACCTCCTAAGTACATGAGGAAAAAGTCATATGTACACCCATGACTTAAGTCATGTTTTTACGATGTCAAATATTTTGAATTCATATTTTCTTCTTTAAAAGAATAAAAGAGTTATTATTTACAACGCTGTCGCAAAATTGCTTGAAACCAGTTGTAACTTAACTTTACGCCAGGAAGGCTAGCAGTGACATCACCGCTTGTACAAACTACTCAAGCATCAGTGGGTAAATGGCGCTCCGAGAGGTGCTATCGTATCCTACCGGAAAGAGAAACAAAAGTGATGGAGAGTTTAATTACGATCCGATTTTGAGAGTAGGGATGTGAAGAATTGCGAAAACTAGCTCAAATGCACGGTTTGCTTGCGACAGTGAGCTTGCGACAGTGAGTTTGACCTGTGGTGCTGAGGTAGCTTGGGAAAGTACCAATTCAATTTCACATTTTTGCAGCTTTCGGAAGTATATTGTATCGCGATCGCGGTTTCACCACAACTAAGCCGGTTATAGCCCAGTATTACTTTTCCAACCCCAAAACCGTATGTTTGCGGGCTGAGTACGATGGCTCTGTATTTGAGGAAGAGTTAAAGCTAGTAGGCAACAAATACCGTACACGACAGACAATTATCTCTTGTGCTGGCGAACAGTTGATGATTGGTCAGTATTTAGATTTAGAAAAAAGGATTTAGTTAGTGGTTGGTGGTTGGTGATTGATAGTTGTCCGTTTTGTCCTCCATCTGCTCATTGTCCACCAGACGAGTGTAACTCAAACCCAGGCAAAACTTGTTCACGAGAAAGTGTAGCTGGGAGTTGAACCACCTTTGCAGGTTGTCCAGGTCGATAAATTTCCACTTGCCCATCTTGAGGATTAATCAGCCAGCCTAGTGGTTTGCCAAAGCAACTTTGCGGGGTTTGTAGTTGGCGCTTTCGCGCTGAAGCGCTCACTACAAACAATACTTACC
>JANZYY010000437.1 GCA_026419705.1 Fischerella sp. | reverse complement strand
CACAAGACCAAAGCCTGTGAAACTGCAATATCTAAAGTATAATTTAGGGTTTAGGGTTCACAGCAGGTTTGATGCTACCAACACATACCTAACCCACATCGCTTGAGTGGTAGAATTCAGCTGTTTTTATTCCCGTCAGAGACCTTAAACATCAGAGGCTTGCTTGGAGGCTGTTGCAAGTGATGCAAGATGTAAATCACATAATTTGCGAGTCAATCATCTTCACAACAGCTTCCATAATACGGACTAGTTGTTTAACTTCTAGTTTTGGTAGTAGTCTGAGAATTAACGTTTCAATATCTTCTGGTGATTTCGGTTCTGTAATTTCTTCATCATCTGCATTGACAGGCTCGAGAAAGATTTCATCAAAAGCAAAGCTGTCTAACCATTGATTCAACTCTAGAGGCAAGTGTTTGTAGTTATGTTTACCTTTGAAGATATCCCAATCAGAGTTGAAATCTAAGAAGCGAATCTCCCTATTTTCATCAACGTATCCTCCCCAGCTTATGTCTTCTACACCTTTAAGTTTAACGAGATGCTGTGGTGGTTCATTTTCCTTATTTAACTCGACATAAAATAAACCCAAATCCCACCATTTTTCAGGCAAGTCAAACTGTACAAAAAATTGGTACAGCACATCTGTTTCACTTATTTGCTCAGGCATAACTTAGTCCTCTATTGGCAGTATTAGACTTGCCCTGACTATTTAAACGAAAGAAAATAAGAATTAAAAACTCAAAATCAAAAGCTTTTGCGATTTTAATAGCATTTCTCTGTGATATAAACTTAATTGAGCATACACAGACACGCTCCCTTGAATTCGCCATCCTCTTTAGGTGTGGGAATATTTCCGAAAAAAAAAGCAGAGATTTCCCCCCATCGAGAGCTAGCTTGACACACCTTAAATTCGACATTAGTGCATAAATAAATTTTAGTCCTGTTATTGACTTTCAACACAGGAGAAAGTCATTAAAAAATGCTTATGAATTATTTGTATTTCAATCACGAAATATCTCTGATTATATAAATCATCATAAGCTTATTATCAATAATTAATATTTTGTGATATGACCAAGCCTGTGGGAAGCAAGACCAAAGCCACTGTCTGGGTGGTGGAAAATGGCAAAATGCGATCGCGCATAGACTATCTGACCACTGAAGAACCTTTAGAAATTCGCCTTACCTCTCCCCGTCGGACGATTGCGGTCACGATGCGAACACCAGGAGCAGATTTTGAGCTTACTGCTGGTTTTCTCTACACTGAAGGAATTATTGGCGATCGCCAAGATATCCAACGTTTGAGTTACTGCGTGGATACAGAAATAGATGGTGAACAAAGCTACAATATCGTGAATGTAGAACTCAGAGAAGATTTGCATCCGGATTTACAACTTTTGCAGCGTCACTTCTACACCTCCAGCGCTTGTGGAGTTTGTGGTAAAGCTAGTCTTGCAGCTTTGCATTTGCGTGGTTGTTCCGTAATACCGCCAACATCGACAGTGACACCAGAAATTCTCTACAGCTTACCAGAGCAACTAAAAGCGGCTCAAGGTATATTTAAAGCGACAGGAGGTTTGCACGCTGCAGCATTATTTGACATTCAAGGACAGTTACTGACACTAAGGGAGGACGTAGGACGTCACAATGCACTGGATAAGTTAATAGGTTCGGCTTTGCTCAGTGACAACTTACCGTTGAGCGATCGCATTGTTTTAGTCAGCGGACGTTCTAGTTTTGAGATTCTACAAAAGTGTACAGCAGCTGGAGTTCCGATTGTCTGTGCTGTTTCCGCTCCTAGCAGTTTAGCAGTTTCCGTAGCTCAGGAATTTGGAATTACTTTAATTGGATTCTTACGCGGGGAACGGTTCAACGTCTATTCTGGAGTGGAGAGGATAGTAACAAAAGCCTGACAAAGCCAATGTAAATTCTACCAACAGGTAAATAACATGAAAGACTTTCAAATACAAGGAGTAAATCATATTGCGTTAGTCTGTAAAGATATGGCGCGCACCGTAGACTTTTACACTAACGTACTTCGTCTAAATTTAATCAAAACTATTGCTCTACCAAAGCTATTTTCACTTCCAATATTCAGACAAATATGGTTTTCCAATGTACTGATGCATTCGTCACCCTGGCATCTTTTCAGATGGAAAAATTAGTTGCTTTCTACACCAATTTATTATCTATTAACCCAGCAGTCATCATTCCAAGCGTGTATGCAGAATTTCAATTCCCTGGTATGCGATTAGGTATTTTTAAACCGAAACAAACCCACAATTTAGAATTTGAAAACTCAGCTAAAGCCAAGATGAGTTTGTGTTTAGAGGTAAATAATTTAGAAAATGCGATCGCTCACCTTACAGCCTTAGGCTATTCCCCACCTGGAGAAATTATCAACACCTCCCACGGTAGAGAAATTTACGCCTACGATCCAGACGGCAATCGTTTAATCTTACATCAATCTGCATCAAGTAATAATTAATTTGGAAAAACCCTGCACCCCTAGAGCGTTTAACTTGCGAGTACCAAGGAAATAAAAATGTCAATTACCCAAAACTATAAATTAAACCTCATCCAGTGGTATCCCGGTCATATTGCCAAAGCCGAAAAAGCACTTCAAGAACAGCTCAAGCTGGTAGATGTAGTACTAGAAGTGCGGGATGCTAGAATTCCTTTGGCAACATTCCATCCCCAAGTACCAAAGTGGGTAGGGAGTAAAAAACGAGTATTGGTACTAAACCGCTTAGATATGATTCCTCCGCAAGTACGGCAATTGTGGACAGATTGGTTTAAAAGTCAAGGTGAAGTACCTTATTTTACTAATGCCCAACAAGGTCAAGGAGTGGCGGCGGTGTCAAAAGCAGCACAAGCTGCTGGGGTGGAGATAAATCAACGAAGACGCGCTCGCGGTATGCTACCCCGTCCAGTCCGTGCTGTGGTAATTGGTTTTCCCAATGTTGGCAAGTCAGCTTTAATTAACCGTTTGCTAGGAAAGCGAGTGGTAGAAAGCGCGGCTCGTCCTGGGGTGACTCGTCAACTGCGCTGGGTGCGAATTTCCCAAGACTTAGAACTGCTGGATGCTCCTGGTGTGATTCCTACCAAGTTGGAAGACCAAGAAGTAGGATTGAAATTAGCTATTTGTGATGATATTGGCGAAGCAGCTTACGATTGTCAGCTCATCGCAGCAGCATTTGTAGATTTACTCAACGATCTTTATAAGAGAGCACCTGATTTATTACCAGAAAATCCCTTGCGATCGCGCTATCAACTCGACCCCACATCTTCCACGGGCGAATCATATTTACATGAATTAGCCGAATTTCGCTACAAAGGTGATGTAGAGCGAACTGCACGCCAACTTTTGACAGATTTTCGTAAGGGTTTATTGGGTGCAATTCCTTTGGAATTACCACCAATTTGAAGCAGAAAATTTACTTCCACAGTGACGCACTCCGGACATGACTAAAGAAGGGAAGATTGTGATTGTAAAACTCACCCCCACAATGGTATGGACGCAGGGTGGTTTCATACAACAGAATAAATCGTCAATTCCCGCCAACCTCTTAAACTCTTTGCGTTCTACCCTGCGGTCAGCCGATGAGCGCGTCTATGCGTTCTTTGTGGTCTTACTTACACACAGATGCACGCGTATGGATTTTCCCGATGCTTCACTTCCCGGAACAAACATTTCTCGTCCGACTTTTCCAAATCCAACCAGGCTCGGGAGAACTAATTTCTAGCCAGCCGCCTTGCTGTCTGCCAGTAGCTGTCACTTTCGTTCCGGCTTTCACAACTTTTCCTGTTTTTCTGTGTCCAGACAGAGAGCGTAAATTGGATGACCTAACAACAACAATACAATTATTTTTTTGATTTTTTTCTTCTGTTTTATTTTGACGATCGGTTGTTTCTGTAACTTGATTTTTCGCAGCGGTAGGTAAGGGCTGAGGTGGACGACTTGTCATAATTACACCCATAGCCAGGAGAAGACTAGCACCACCACCAGCTATTAACAATGGCAAATGGCGACGCTTGATGTGGAAATTACTTTGTGAAGCACCGGTTTTCACCAGGTTCTGTGTTTGCGGTATTGTTGGTGGAATTGTGATTGGCAGTTTAGTTGTGGAATCTGGCGGAACGTAGCAAGGTTTTGCTAATTCTTGGAGCGATCGCACAATCCTAGTTGCAGACAAATAGCCTTGTTGCAAATACTCGCGTAATACCTGGTTGATAACCACCGCTACAGCCGTTGGTGTGTTGGGATTGGTAATAGCAGCAACTGCTTGTCTGACCTCAGTGGCTGACTGGTAGCGGTATTTGTAATATTGGCGCACCATCTTACTTAAAATAGCTGCTAAGGAGTCACTAACTTGGGCGTGATGCTGCCAAATTATCTCTCCGCTTACAGGTTCTTCCCCTAGCTGTTTAGGATTCACTCCTGTTAAAGCTTGAATAGCAATCATACCAAGAGCATAAATATCGCTATTCGGATGTGGCTTACCCAGTGCTTGTTCACTTGGCATATAACCAGGTGTACCAATGGGAACCGTTTCATTTTTAAGTTGTTCTGGAGTCATTAGTGAATACATCTTCACTTGCTTGACAGCACCAAAGTCAACTAGAACCAGTTTGTTGTCCGAACTGCGGCGGATTAAATTGGGGGGCTTGAGATCCTGATGGATGACCTCATGACTGTGGACAAATTCTAGAATGGGTAAAACTTCTTGCAGGAGGTGAATTACTTGCTCTTCACTCCACCGCACTCCTGGTTGTATTTCTAACGACAGCGGATTACCAGGGATATACTCTGTCTCTTATA
>JANZYY010000436.1 GCA_026419705.1 Fischerella sp. | reverse complement strand
ATGCTCTGTTTAACCACCTGAATGTGTGGGATAACATCGCTTTTGGACTCCGGTTAAAAAAATTACGTAAAGCCGAAATAGAAAACAGGGTCAAAGAAGCTTTACAATTAGTAAAAATGGAAGGTTTGCGATCGCGCTTTCCCAAACAACTCTCTGGCGGTCAACAGCAACGAGTAGCATTAGCGCGGGCATTAGTTAACCGTCCGGCTGTCTTGCTATTGGATGAACCTTTAGGAGCGTTAGATTTAAAACTCCGTAAGGAAATGCAGGTAGAACTCTCAAACTTACACAAAGAACTGGGCGTGACTTTTATTATGGTGACACACGACCAAGAGGAAGCCCTGTCTTTGAGCGATCGCATTGCCGTCATGAATCATGGCAAAATTGAGCAAATTGGCACACCCAGCGAAATATACGAAAAACCACGTACAGCATTTGTAGCAGAATTTATTGGAGATACAAATTTATTTGAGGGTGAGATTGCAGAAGTAGACGCTTCCAATGTGCAAGTCGCAACAAACACAGGACTAAAAATCACCGTCTCTCGCCTGATGGATACACCCACTGAATTATCACAAGCAGTAGTAGTAAGCGTACGCCCAGAAAAAATTCAACTTTCGCTTTATAAGCCTAGCGTGCAAACTAATTGCTTTGAAGGGCAATTAGTCAACATCATGTATTTGGGAACACATATTAATTATCTCGTCGAATTGAAAAAAGGCGTCCGTATCAAAGTTACGCAACCTAACATTTTCGGTAGCTTACCAGATCCAAGCACACCCATCTACGCTTGGTGGACTGAAAATGATTGTTTAGCAATTAGTCAATAGTGATTTGTCATTTATCCTTGGATCGCGACAAACAAATAGAAAATGGAGGAGTAACAATTAAAATAATCAAGATTGATAAACGACAACAAATTTATCAATTATCGGAGCTATAGGCAAACAGATTATTCGTGCAGCCAATAAAATTGGAGCGAATCATAGCAGAAGGTAGGGAACGAGAGAGTTATCAAGACAACTGATGATTGATTGGAATGGCGAGAGATTATCAACACTGGCTAAGACGAGCCTATAACCGCAACCTTTTCACAACTGAACAAGTAGATACCCTCAAAACAATTATCACGCACTAGCTCCAAAACTAAAATAATAAACGACCAGTGACCAATGACTAACAGAAGAAAATTCTTACAATGGTTCACACTGCTTTCTAGCTTATCTTTAGCTAGTTGTGGTTGGAGACTTGCTGATGTGCGGGCTACTTCCATCACAAAAGGCTCACGAGAACAACTAGATATTTACACTTGGACACAATATATAGATCGAGAACTATTGACAACATTTAATGCTCAAACTGGCATTAAAGTACTCACAGATTTTTATGATTCTAATGAAGTCATGCTGAATAAGCTACAAGCTGGTAGTGGTGGAACTTATAGCGTGATTTACCCATCTGATTACATGGTGCAAAAGATGGTGAAGAGTGGATTATTAACAGAGCTAAATCATCAGCAAATTATCGGTTTAGATAATTTATTTCCCCGTTTTCAAAATCCTATTTATGACCCCAAAAATCGCTATAGTATTCCATTTTGTTGGGGAACAACAGGCTTAATTTATAATTCTGAAATTATCAAAACACCACCAGAAGATTGGGACTATCTTTGGCAAAATCAAGAGCAACTCCACAAGCGGATCACTTTGCTCGATGACGTCCGAGAAGTAATGGGTGCAGTATTGCGGATGCTGGGTTACTCCTACAATTCTAAAAATGAAAATGAAATCAAACAAGCTTATGAAAAATTGCAAATTCTCAAACCCAGCATAGCTGCTTTTGATACTGATGCTTGGCGCAATCAAATTTTAGCAGGAGATTTAGTATTGTCAATGTGCTATTCATCTGATGCAGTGAAAATTACTCAAGAAAACCCTAAATTCAAATATGTGATTCCTAAAAGTGGTTCCTCACTCTGGACTGACACAATTATTATCCCAAAAACAGCTCCCAATCCAGATGGTGCTTATGCTTGGATTAATTTTATTCTCCAACCAGAAGTAGCAGCTCAAATGAGCGAACGTCTATGGATAGCTACACCAAATCAGGCTGCTTTTGAGCTATTGCCCAAGAAAATACAGAACAATACTAATTTATTTCCCCCAGAGTCAATATTGGTAAATTGTGAACGAATTACTCCGTTGGGAGAAATTGAAGAAGTTTACGATCGCTATTGGACAGAATTAACCAGTGCTTGAAAGCAGAAACAACTCAAAACAAGAATCAAGAGCTAGTAGTTGTTCTTATATTTTCCCTCTTCCCCTAGTTCATAATTCATCACTCATAATTTCAAACTGTGTCTACTCAAATTCCTTATTCTCCAACCGATTCTACCAGCGAAATTGCCGCAGTTCCAAAACGGCAACATTCACAAGCGTCCTGGTTGCAACCTTTAATATTGCTAGCACCAGCAGGAATTTGGTTGTTACTGCTATTGGTGTTACCAACGCTAATCATCTTTCAGTTGAGTCTGGTACCAGGAATTCGACCAGGGGATTTGGTGATTCCCAGTGGCTTCGATAACTACATCCGCATCTTTGAACCCTTGTATTTGCGAGTTATTGGGCGATCGCTCTTTTTTGCCGTCAGCACTACAATTATTTGCTTAATCTTAGGCTTTCCTGTCGCCTATTGGATCGCTCAAATCGCACCAAGGCGTTGGCGTAATTTGCTCCTCATCAGCTTTGTGTTACCTTTGTGGACCTCTTCTTTACTTCGTTCTTATGCTTGGATTACAATTTTACGCCCTACCGGTTTACTAAACACAGTGTTAACTAGTTTGAGCTTGCCTAGTTTAGATTTATTTAATCATAGTCCGGCTGTATTGATTGGCATGAGTTACAGCTTACTGCCTTACATGGTCCTGATTTTATACGCAGCCCTGGAAAAACTAGACAAGCATTTACTAGAAGCCGCAGAGGATTTAGGTGCAAATCCCTTACAAGCTTTTTGGCAAGTCACCATACCTCAAACCCTTACTGGTATAGCAGCTGGTTCTTTCTTGGTATTTATCACTGCCTTAGGAGATTTTATCAATCCAAAATTACTAGGTGGTGCTTCCAGCATGACAGTAGCGCAGCTGATTTATAACCAATTTCTCGGCCCAACCCAAAATTGGGGTTTTGGTTCAGCTTTAAGCATGATGTTGATTTTGATAGTCAGTATCGCGATCGCTCTTTTAATTAAGTTTGGAGATGCTACACCCAAGCGGTAATAAGGAATTGGGAATGGGGAATCGGACATTGGGCATTGGGAATTGAAGTACTGATTTTTCCTATGCCCCTTGCCCACTAACCACTAACTACTAACCACTAACAATCAACCAATGGCAAATAACTACTTCTTTTTTTGTTGCGAAATAGAAAGGGTATATGTATACTGTCCTTGGGATAGCTCCCCGATGTACAGTGAGTACTTTCCCTTCTGCCAAAAGCCAGACATTTCTGATTTGCCTCCTGAGTAACTGTCTGGTAAAACGCAGAAGCGTCCCTCAGGTCCTTCAATCAATAGTGTTGGCTTTCCATTACCTTCCACTGCTAGTCGTAAGTAAGGAAGTGACTCTGTCACTTCAAGATTGTGATTAGGCGTAGGGGCAATATTGCCGCAGTCGCTTGTCTTTGATCCACCAGACTCACCATTCAAGAGTATCGGATCTGGTTTGAAATTGGGTTCTATTTTTACATTTTCTGCTCGAACAAAGTTAACATTGGCAAGTACTAAAATCATCGCCAAGGCTAAGACTGAAGGAACGATATTAAATAATGCCGGTAGTTTCATTTTAATAATGCTCCTGATTTTTTCAAGAGCGATAGATATAGTTAAAATTCTCAAAGTACAGAGACGACTACAAATCTACTTTTGTTCCGCCAAAATTTGTATCCTCAGAATTTGTCTGGAATGTGACTAGCGAGAACCCCATGACAACAACTATTCCTAAACTTCTTGCCTTAGATTTTGACGGTGTAATTTGTGATGGTCTCAGAGAATATTTTGAGATATCATGGCGTAGTTATTGCCAAGTTTGGTTACCAGATAACAAAACACCACCAAATGATTTAGCTTCTAAATTTTATCGACTAAGACCTGTAATTGAAACAGGCTGGGAAATGCCCGTTTTAATCAAAGCTTTGCTCGAGGGAATCACAGAAGAAGAAATTCTTCAAGAATGGCACATTATTAATCAAAAAATTTTACTAGCAGACAATTTAAATGCAAAAGAAATAAGCGCAAAACTTGACATGTTACGTGATGAATGGATAGCCACAGATTTAGAAGGATGGTTGAATTTGCACCAATTTTATCCAGGCGTAATCGAGAAAATTAAAGTAACTTGTGCTAGTACAACAAAACTATATATCATCTCTACAAAAGAAGGACGCTTTGTACAACAACTCTTGCAACAAGAAGGAGTAAAATTAGGAGCAGAAGATATTTTTGGTAAAGAAGTTAAGCGTCCTAAATACGAAATTATACGCGCATTGATTGAGTTACATAAAATATCACCAGAAACAGTTTGGTTTGTAGAAGATCGATTAAAAACATTGCAATTAGTAACTCGGCAAACAGACCTTAAAGACGTAAAACTTTTCCTTGCAGACTGGGGTTATAATACTCCATCAGAAAAAGTCACCGCCCAAAATGACCAACGCATCCAGCTATTATCACTTTCTCAGTTTGCACAAGATTTTTCGGAGTGGTAGTAGATAGTAGTTAGTAGATAGTAGTTAGTAGTTGGTTGTTAACCACTAACCACCAACCACTAACAGTCATCACGAGGAGTACATT
>JANZYY010000435.1 GCA_026419705.1 Fischerella sp. | reverse complement strand
CATAGTTCGTAGTGAGTACTTAAGTACTCACTACCAATCAAGAGCATTTGTAGTCATTTTTTGGAGAAACGGTATTACATAAATTTACGTTTAATTTGACTTTTGCAAGAGACTGCATGAATATAATTCACAACGAGGGTATGAAAATTTCATCTGCTTGCACTCTTACACCCTTATACCCCTACACCCTTTTTCAAGGCAGGACTAATTAAGGCTTGATCGGATTTTTCTCAGAGTGACGATATTTAGTAATTAATCTGTGATACTTGATGGGCGCATAAACCAGCGAATATAACAAGGGTATTCCTGTTATCCCCAGCGCTAACATAGTAGCTGGATTGAAAAAGCCAGCAACAAAACCAAACCCTACACTAATTCCTAATGCTGCGGCGAGTAGCGACAACCAATCATTTACAATCTCCAAAATAGCCTAGATGAAAAAACTGGTTATAAACTCTGACCTATAGTTATATGAATATGGGGAAGAACTTTCTGACCTTTGCTTGTTTTTCTCAAAAAAGTAGCATATTCCACCAATCACAGCACCCCCTACAGTCCCAGCGATCGCCCCTACTGTACCAAAAACTAAAGCCCCGCTACTACCGTCAGTAATACTAGGCATATTACAGAATACGATATTGTGAGATGCTAAGGTCGCAAAAATCCACGATATAACTCCAATTACCGTCACTGTGGCTATCTCACCAGTTAAAAATGCCCAAATTAAACTTGCATAAAATATTGATTCTCTCCTTTCAATTGGAATGGCAGCTGTTTGTACTTTCACAGTTAAAGCATGAATTGCTGGGTATGCATTTGTATGCAAAAATAACTGGCGTTTTTACAACTTATCTGCCATCAACTGGCTAGTATCCACTTCAATATCACACCTCGTATAATTACCACTAAATTTCATAGGTGTGATGCTAATCCAAGGGTGGGAGTTTGGCATGTGCGGTGGATCGTGGCGATGGGGAGCAACTTCTCAATGACCTTCAAGTGATGTGTCTGGTATTAGATTTTCAATAGTGATAGTTTGCTTAATTTTTTCGCCTAAGCATGTTGCTTCGAAATCCTGTATCTGATGGCTGAACTTAACTTGTGGACAGCGGGTAATATCAAGAGGTATTAAAGCATCAAGTGCTTGTTTTGCATTTGCAAAACGGTCTTTGAGTCTGGGTTGTACCATCATTTCCAACCAGTCCAGAAATCGAATTTGATAGAGGTCATCCTCATCGAATAAATTTTGGATTTCAGTTGATTTGGTTTTTGTCAACAAGCAAACCAATGTTACTCCCAAGGCATATAAATCTGTAGCTGTTGTGGGCTTTAATAATTGTTCCGGTGGAATAAAACCAGGTGTACCTACGAAAACGCTACTCCCTGATACTTCTTGACTACCAATACGAGCAAAACCAAAATCAATCAAGAAAACATTTAATTCTGTATCTACTAAGATATTTTCTGGTTTAATATCCCGATGAATAATACAAGGAATGCAACTTTGTAGATAGACCAAAATCTCTAAGAATTGGATAGCGATTTGTTTAATTTCTTCTGGTTCAAAGGTGCGAGAAACAGCTAAAGAAGGAGCATCGATATATTCCTGAATTAAGCAAAAGCCATTTAATGTGGGGAAGGCTCCTAAATATTTAGGAATCTTTGGGTGATTAAGCTTTTGTAGTATCTCTATTTCCCGTTGGTGAGCCTTAAAACCTGACCAACAGGAATCTATTTGAGCAAAAGAATACTGCTTGATAACCACTTGCTTATCTGTCGCAATAGATGACGCTAGCCAAGTAACTCTTCCTCCTTGTCGGTTACATCCCAGTTCTTTGATGATTTTATAGCCGTGTTCCGAATAATCTGGTTTGCTGTTCATAGTTAATATCAAGCTAATTTGAGGTGATAAATTTTGCTGTGCTAATAAAAATCACAAGAGATAAAACTATAAGGGCTAAAGCCCTGACTACGAACTAATAGACATACCTGTGTTTAATTTCACATGTCTGCCTATTATTCAGATGCAATTTGCCGAATATTGATATTACTATCTTCAACACCACCAGTTGCCAGAATCTTACCATCAGGACTAAAGGCGAGGATATCACCTTTAATCTCAATAGTATTTATAGTATTTTTCAAATGACCTGTTGCTAATTCCCAAGTCTGGATACCAAGATTACCCTTAGTAATCAGATTTTTACCGTTTGGACTAACTGTTAGAAAATTGAACTCACTATCTAAATATGAATCCTGGTTTTTTTGAGGTTTAAGAGTATATTTTAAGTTGGCAGTTTGCAGATTCCATATTTTAAATTCTTCATTTGAAACTCTATTTTGTGGCAAACTTACCAGCGTATTGTTATCAGTAATCAAAACTACAATAAATTCATATGATCCAATCTTATGACCACTACTTATAACCACTAAATGTTCTTTTTAGCTTCCCAGAAATCGAATCCAAAATTTTGATTTGTCCATCGTTTTCGGTACTGACTATAGTCTTTTCATCTGGACTGATAGCAATGGATTTAATCTCGCTTTCATGCCCTGTTAGTGTTTTTTGTAATGTTCCAGTTCGTAAGTTCCAAATATTTAATTTTCCTGTGTTATCTCCACTTACTAACATATTGTCACTCTGACTCATCTCAACTTTAGTCAATAAGTTCTCATGGACAAGCTGTCTTTTTAAAGTACCAGTTTTTAAATCAAAAATATTGATTATATTATATATTTTGTGGTTTCTGATTCACTAGGATAAGAACCATATTCATTAACTGTTGTCGTTGTATTTTTGATAATTTGAGTACCACCATCAATTACAATAAATTTTCCATCTTGAGTGGTTTTAACAAAACTGATTTTTCCATCTGAATTTCGGATATCACGTATTAATGCACCAGTTTGCAGGTTCCAAATTCTGACACTTTTATCTTCAGCACTAACTATATACTTTCCATCAGGAGTAACACTGAGATAATTTACAACTCCTGTGCGATCAGTGAGAGTGCGCTTCAATTGACCAGTTCCTAAATTCCAAATTTTGATAGTATTATCTTCACTACCACTAATTACAGTCTTATTATCAGCAGTAATAGCCACAGAACTTACTTTTAATGCGTGACCTTTGAGAGTAGTTTGTAAGATATTGGTTTTTCTTGAAACTTCTAGTTTCGGGGCATACTTGTGTGCTGTACGGGATATAATTGGAATTCCTTTCCATAGTAGTAATTGCACTCCCACCAAGATTATACATATTTAGAAATTCAGCCTTGAGTAGGAATAATTAATAGAAGCAAGTAGCAAGAGTCACTAAACAACATCTGTCATAAAGTTTGCAAGTATTTACAGTTTAACTATGTAAAATTACGAAAATATCAATCAAGATTTATTTCTGAATTAATTAAAAATATACCCCAAATCTTGAAGTTTAAAATTTGAGTTTGCAAGATTGTAATGCTGTTTCCTGACAGATAATTGATTTGTAACTAGATATTCAAAATGAAGTGCCACAATATATTCATGACGTTACAAATCTTTAATTTTTATTTGCTAGATCCAGTTGCAATTAATCGAAATCAGCGAAGAAGCTGGCTTGTAGAAGGACGAGTAATTGCATAAATTTACTATGCTCAATGTTCTCTTAGATGCCTGCGTTCTGTTACTCGTGTATCTAGGTGATACATGGAACGAATTTAGTAAATTTCGTCAGTAAAATCAGACCTCTTGGCTTTGATGATGCAGTTTAAATTCTCCGCAGACCATTAATATAAACAAAAATCTCAAAATTCATAGCTCAAATAACGCCCCTAGTGTTAAATCTAATATCGTCGAGCGGTGAGAAATCAACGTGAAAGCACAGGTATTTAGAGGCGTTAATCAACTATCTTACGAAGATATACCCGTACCTACGCTGGAATCGGATGAAGTGCTGGTACAAGTGCGCGTAGTGGGTTTGTGTCAGTCGGATATCAAAAAAATTCGCTATCCGCTGTATGAACCACCACGCATTTTTGGACATGAAACTGCGGGAACCATTGCAGCAGTGGGTGCAGAGGTAAAAAATTGGCAAGTTGGGCAACGAGTAGCAGTGATGCATCACATTCCTTGTATGCGTTGCGAATACTGCCTGAATGACAATTTCTCGATGTGCGATACCTATAAAAATATCTGCACTACAGCTGGGTTTGCTCCCAGTGGCGGTGGTTTTGCTGAGTATGTTAAGGTTCCTGGTCATATTGTCCGCAATGGCGGAATAATCCCGATCCCCGATAATATTAGTTTTGAAGAAGCAAGTTTTGTCGAACCAACTAACTGCTGCCTCAAGGCAGTGAAAAAAGCTCAAATTGCTCCTGGGCAAACAGTTTTAATTACTGGTGCAGGACCAATTGGGTTAATGTTTGTGATGTTGGTGAAGTATTTTGGGGCAAAGGCGATCGCCACCGACTTGATCCCCGCACGAATAGAAAAAGCTTTGCATGTGGGTGCAGAAGCGGCTTTTGATGCTCGTGACGCCGATCTACCAGCTAAAATTAAAGCACTCACCAATGGTTTAGGCGTGCATGTCACCCTGCTTGCTGTCCCCAGTGATAAAGCTTTCTTCCAAGCCCTCGACTGTACCCGCAAGGGCGGTAAAATTTTGTTTTTCGCCGAGTTTCCTGACGAAGTAGAAATTCCCGTCAATCCGAATATCCTCTATCGCCGAGAAATCGATTTGATGGGCAGTTACAGTTCATCCTACCGCCTGCAAAGTCTGTCGGCTGATATTGTTTTCAATCGCCGCATTGACGTGCAGGCATTGATTAGCGATCGCTATCCATTACAAGATTTATCAGCAGCTGTAGAG
>JANZYY010000434.1 GCA_026419705.1 Fischerella sp. | reverse complement strand
GCAGAAGCCAGTAACGCCAACTTTACTTGGGAACACGTCCGATCGCGATTTAACATGAGCCAACGCCGCCCGAATATCTTCCTCCACAGACTTGAGATCGAGGCGGTACATCATCGCCATGGCTTGCTCAACCTCATCGTATCCGAACTTGTTGTTTGGCAACTCTCGATAGTACAGATCCGGCGCGAGAACCACATAACCTTCCTTGGCAATCCGGGCTGCTACGTCTCGGATGTGTGGTGTTAAGCCAAAGGCCTCCATTAGAAGGATGATAGCTGGCTTCTGGGCATCCTCAGTAGGTGTATATAAGAAAGCGGGCATCTGTCCGTTGGGTGTCGGAACGATCGCCTCTTTTTGTCCGATTTGCACGTTATTACTCCTGTCTATTCGATTTACGTGTTTGGGCTTGAGCTGTCTTTAATTATGCCGTCCAATTATTCAAAAACTGGGAAATTTAGGTAATGTCTGTGGGCAAAAATCAAGGTAGCGAGTTTAATTTTACATTGGCGATCGCTTCATATTTCCGACCCGATCAAACTCACTTACTCAAAAATTTCATAAATTCGCAGCCAATCACACTTAGAAACACTCTGCTACCTGGTGCGCTTACCTTTGCGAGCCTCTGTGTTTAAAAAAGCTACTATTTTACGCAAAGCTAGTTACGCACTACTACAGCTTAACTTACACCAGGATTAAGCTGAATCAAAACCCAAGTCAAATAAGTACCGATAATACCCCAGATAGCATAAGGCAAAAATAACCAAGATGCAGTTTGGGAAACTGACTTCACCAAAAATGCCAGAATGTAAACTAGAAGAGTTGCCAAACCACCAACAATCATTCCACCGAAGAGACTGCGCAGTTCTACCACAATCGGACTGTAAGCCGAGGTAAGAATGGCGATCGCTGCATACATTCCCATCAACAACCAAGGACGAGACTGTTTTGAGCTTTTCTCCCAGACCAAAATTGCAGAGATTGTGGTGCAAATCCAAATAAAGATCCAGATAAAGGGGATAAGGAACTCAAAAGTTAGCCAATTGGGACGTTGTAACCCCTGAAACCAGGGATCGCGCAAAGATGTAAACAGCCCACCACCAAAGAACAGTGCAGCTGAAACTGCGGTAATAATCCATCTAGCTTTCACAATCAGCACCCATATCACTTAGATATTACTTGTAGTTTAGATTTTTATAAAGATTTGCTGCACCTATCTTGAGTTTCAAAGCTTCTTTTCAGATTTCAAAAACAAGGCAGCTATGCTGAAGGCAGAAGGCAAAAGGGAAGAGGATTTGAAGGATTTGACTTGTTTGTTCCATTCATGGCGGATGGCAAAGGCGATGGCAATATCGTTGCTGCTGTGTTTATTTACAATTGAGAAGCTAAGACTATACCCCGGCACTCTCCAAAACCGATCCTGGCATAGCCTTCTTTCTCACAGTAGCCGCGCATGATGACTTCATCGCCATCGCACAGAAAAGACCGCACTTCACCAGTTGGCAGTTCGACTGGCTGAGTGCCACGCTGAGTAATTTCTAGCAAACACCCTTGCGAGCCTTTCTCTGCACCAGAGATTGTGCCGCTAGCCAACAAATCGCCGGGGCGGAGGTTACAACCATTACTAGTATGGTGGGTAAGCATTTGTGCCACCGTCCAATACATTTGCCGAAAAGACCCGCGGCTTAAGAGCAACGGTTCTACTCCTGCCGCACGCATCCGAACTGAACGCAGCCAAACTTCCACTATAATATCAATACCACCATATTCAGTATTTACCGAAGAAGAAAGATAGGATAGCGGTAAGGGGTCGCCTTCAGCACGCTCAAAAGCCGGACAACGGAAAGGTGCTAGAGCTTCCAGAGTTACCACCCAAGGCGAGATAGTAGTAGCAAAACTTTTGGCTAAAAACGGACCAAGAGGTTGATATTCCCAAGCTTGGATATCTCGCGCCGACCAGTCATTTACCAAACACAACCCAAAGATATGTTCTTCAGCATTATCTATAGGAACGGGTTGTCCTAACTCATTGCCAGCACCAATAAAGAATCCAATTTCTAGTTCATAGTCCAGCATCTGAGTTGGTTCAAAACTGGGGGCTGGCGCTTCCGGTTTTTTGATCTGCCCTTTGGGGCGCTGGATGGCGGTGTCACTCAGCACAATTGAAGAAGCGCGTCCGTGGTAGGCAATGGGAACGTATTTGTAGTTGGGGAGGAGAGGATGATCGGGGCGAAACAACTTTCCGACATTGGTAGCATGAAAAATCGAAGCGTAAAAATCAGTATAATCACCAATATTAGCAGGTAATAAAAGCTCAACATCGGACATGGGAACGATCGCTGCTTGTGCTGAAGGCGATCGCTCCTCCCATTGCAGTAGTTTGCTCAAGTGGCGGCGCAAAATCAATGCAGCCTCACTCCCCATCGCCATTAGTGGATTTAAGTTAGGTGCGACACAGACTGCTTGCAGCTTTTCCGGGAGTTCTTGCAGCAGTCCGGCTTTATAACAAAGGTACAAATCTAATATTCGATCGCCAATAGCAACACCGATGCGTGAAGTTTCACCGCTACTTGGAAATCTAAATACACCAAACGGCAGATTCTGAATCGGGAAATCAGTATCTGGTTGATTGGCAGATTCTACCCAACTACGCAAATTTGGGTTGTGAGTGATATCGATAGAACGAGCCATAAGCGGATGTGGATTGAAATTACCTTGCAGAGATAGCAGAATCAATTTATTTTCTACTACAAATAAAAAATTCAATTCTTAGTGTCTTGGTGACTTAGTGGTTAATGCTACCCAGCCTTCCTAAAAAATGAGAACATCAAAACTTAATTAGTTATAGATTTTGCTTAGTTTAATAACATTAATGCCTTGAGTGCATCGATCGGCTCTTGAAACGAGCAGGAACCAAAAGAGCGGAAAAAGCGTTGTCGAGCCCTGTCTCGATTTCTGCAGTATCTAGGTAATAATTACACCAAGTAATGGCATCGGCTGTGAATTGGAAACTATTGCTGGTAGAATCTTGGAGAACTTCTAGCGCTGCTTGGGGTGTTACTTTTTGCCAATAAACTAATGTTGCTAACACTGCAACATTCAGGAAGCCGTGCATGAGAGTAGAAGGACTATCTGGCTCGTATGTAATGCGATAGTGACCTGGTAAGGGATGATGCAAACCTGCGGTTGCTTTAAAGGCGACTTGAGCATCAGCAAACAACAATATGCACTGACAAAGTTGGGTAATAGAAGGAAACGCTTCGACAGTGATTCCACCAGTGCGAATTTTAGCAGCTGCTCTAGTATGTTTCAGCACTGCTAGATATGGTTGTATATCTGCGTTAAGGGGAATTTCAAAAAATGCTTCTACCCGATCGGGTAAACAGGGAATGGCTTTCTCTATCTCTAAGGGCGAAAGTAGTGGGAATTCTAAAGAAGTGACAGTGATATGATTTTTGCTGTCGAGCTTGCTGGAGAGCGATCGCACTATTTCAATTTCCGATTCCCAATCTTTTGAAACAATCAGGCTGAGTGACCACTGCTTGAAGTCTGATGTTGGCACCAATGTTGCAAACTCATTCAATCGGGACACTGGCAGCACAAAGCGATTCAGCATCCAATTGTAGGGCGTTAATTGATAGTTTGCATAATTTACCATCGCTTCTTGCATACTCAGCTTAGCTGGAGGAAACAGTCCAGCATAATCCACCATTGATGCGAGAAGTGCTTTTACTGACGGAAGCATTGGGTTTTACCTCCTTGCCTAAATTTCCCCCAATGGTAGTGAGGTAGAAGCTTTGATTTCATTGAGAACAATACTGGTACGCACCTTATCCACACCTGGAATTTGCGTAATTTTTTCACTTAATAACCTTTCCAAATGCTGATGGTTAGTGACAACAACTTTTAAGAGGTAATCAAATTCACCAGTGAGATGGTGACATTCCAGAACTTCCGGTAACTCTTTTACCAGTTCGCAGAAGTGTCCGACACACTCAGGTTGATGGTGGGCAAGGGTAACTTGTGTAAAGCATAGCAAGTCCAAGCCTAATGCCGTTCGATTAACCAAAGTCACGTAACGGTCAATAAAGCCATTTTCTTCTAGCTTTTTCAGTCTTTTTTGCAGCCCAGGCGCAGTCAGGTTAACTTGGCGTGCCAATTCAGCGTGAGTAATGCGGCTGTTCTCTTGCAAAAGACGCAGGACTAGTCGGTCTTTTTCATCTAGTTGTTTGAGTGGCTCCGAGTTCTTACCCTTGGTAGTTTGATTTTTGGGCAACTTATCTCTCCAGGCATACTCGTTCAGCATGTTTTATGGATAGCTTAATTTATAATAGATACTAAATCAAGTCTTTGGGTTAATAAAATCATGAATATAATTTTTAAAAGTTAACTTTATAATCTCTTTAGATACTTGGAGTTAAAAATAATAACCAAAAGTATTTATACCAAATTGCAATTAGTTATTAGCCATATCAACAATCGATAGCTTGACAAGGTTTTTCCTCTAGATAGGGAGGAATTGGAATGAATGATTTTTGCCCCATAAAGCGTTTCGATCACCTTGAGTTCTACGTAGGGAATGCAAAGCAAGCTGCACTGTTCTATTCCAAATTTTTTGGATTCACTAATATTGCATATCGGGGTTTAGAAACTGGTAGTCGAGAAGTAGCATCCTACGTGATGCAGCAGGGGGATATCTGCTTTGTTTTGAGTACAGCGCTCTTTCCCGAACATCCTATCTCCGAAAGCGTATTTAAGCATGGTGATGCAGTTGCTATTATTGCCTTGGAAGTACCAGATGCTGTCAGTGCATACAAAGAGACAACAAAACGAGGTGCTGTAGGAGCCATAGAGC
>JANZYY010000433.1 GCA_026419705.1 Fischerella sp. | reverse complement strand
CCGACAGTCAGGGTTGGCGAGTGAAGCTAGTCAGTGAATCCCTAGCCGAAATGGGCGGCTTCAAAGAAGCAATTCTGGAAATTCAGGGAGATAACGTTTACAGCAAGCTGAAATTTGAAGCGGGAGTGCATCGCGTGCAGCGTGTACCAGTCACAGAAGCTGGAGGAAGAGTTCATACTTCCACCGCAACCGTGGCGGTAATGCCGGAAGTTGATGATGTGGAAATTCACATCGATCCCAAAGATATTGAAATAACCACAGCGCGATCTGGTGGTGCGGGCGGACAAAACGTCAACAAAGTAGAAACTGCGGTAGACCTGTTCCACAAGCCAACAGGAATTCGCATTTTCTGCACTGAAGAACGCAGCCAGTTGCAAAACAAAGAACGGGCAATGCAGATCCTGCGGGCAAAACTGTATGAAATGAAGTTACGCGAACAGCAAGAAGCAGTAACTTCCATGCGGCGATCGCAGGTTGGTACAGGGTCACGTTCTGAGAAAATTCGCACCTATAACTATAAGGACAATCGCGTCACAGACCATCGTCTTGGTCAAAACTTCTCCCTAGCTCCAGTTCTAGAAGGTGACTTAGAACCACTGATTCAGTCTTGTATCTCTCAAGACCAGCAAGAACGCTTGGCAGAACTTGCTGCTTCTGGTGCAGCTAATTAATTTAATAGATTAATAGAAGCTGTTAAGTAAATATCGTAGAAAACCGCTAGTTGTGCTGTTGCTTTTAACAGACATAGGCGGTTTTTTAATGTGTTGTTGCGCGCATCTTCCATTTTTACTGTTACTGTAGAATAGTAGCAAATATATACCAAAACTATTTTCGCAAGTAAAATATGGTAGTTTCAGAAAGAATTTACAAAGCTTTAAATGAAAAGAATGCAATTCAAAGGTACTTAGCTAGAAAAATATTTACCTATCTTGAAAACATTGGTTGGCATCTTTTAGGAGACCATTTTTATGAACCAATACCAAACACTAAATATATACTTGAACAATACAAAGATGAACCACGTTCAAATTTAAACATTGATTTCAGATTTGATGAGTCTGAAAATCTAACTCTAAATATTTTAGATGAATGGGGAAAAAGTTTTTACCCAGTCTCTACCCAGTACGGCTATAAGGAAAAAAATTACTACTTTAGTGGTTTGGACAGTATTATTCTATACTGTTTTTTACGTCAAAATAAACCAAAACAGGTCATTGAAGTAGGGCAAGGAGTGTCTACAAGAGTAATCATAGCTGCATTAGAACAAAATTTTAAAGACAGTGGTGAGATTAGCAACTTTATCAGTATCGATCCTTATGCTCGTTTTTCAAATGAAGAAAAAGAAACACAAGTCAAATGTCAAATTATTCGTGAGCCTCTCCAAAGAGTTCCAACCAGTCTTTTCACTGAACTTGGAGAATCAGACTTTTTATTTATAGATTCAAGTCACGTCTATAAGTTTGGTAGTGATGTTGAATACCAGTTTGAAAATATATATCCAAACCTTAACAAAGGTGTTTATATTCATATTCATGATATTTTTTCACCATATCATTATCCCCTTGACTGGTATATCAAACAAAAAAGATTCTGGAACGAACAGTATTATTTAGAAACAATGTTACGTTTAAATAAATTATTTAAAGTTATAATACCAGTAAATTATCTTTCAAGATGCTCAGAAAGTTTAAAGGTTAAAGCTAATTTGATATGCAACTATAATAATTTTAAATGCAAAGGGTCATCATTTTATATTCAAAAAATCATTTGAACTGTAGCTTTGCTAAGTTCAATAAATAAAATCTAAAATTAGCCCTTTTAAATAGCGTTGCATTGTAGGTGAACTAAGGACAAACCAGTAACATCTCCCAGCAGTTCAATCTCCTCTGGAAAAAGAGTACTTCCTCCTTCCCGCAAAAACTTCGCTTGTTCGCCTTTATGGCTATTGTGCGCCTTAGTTGCTTCATTCCAAGACAAACGGTTCTGTTCATGAAGTTCGTTCCTCGAAGGTGTACCCGCCATCATCTTGCACTCATTTAGGACTCGTGGAGTTTTGTGGAGTTTTATTGACCACACTTTTTGTTTTTGTGGTTCCGAATAATAAAAAAAGAAGAGATTTGACTCCTTTGTTTACTCTTCTTTCTTCTTTATTTTTTAGATTTTACGATCTCTTACCTCTTCTCCCAATGAATGCAACTAATAGCTTTTCATCTTTGCCTTTTTGAGTAACTAAGTACAAAATTGTAGAAGTTTATAGCAGAAACTTTGCGCTTACCTCTGCGTTGAAATTTTTTCCTTCCAATCCCCTACGATTTTAGGCAAAGCTGTATTACGTGCTGCATTCCCGAGAAGAAATTTTATTTATATCTATTTCCTGGCAATTACCCAAACGGCGTGAACAACGCCAAGAATGTAGAAACCAAAAATGGTCAAAAGCAGATTAATCCAAAAATCTTTACCGAAACCAACTTGCAAAAATACTCCCAGAGGTGGTAGGAAAATAGCGCAGATAATCCGAATTAAATCCATTGCTTTCTCCTGTGAATATCAAAAAACTGAACAAGATATTTACCTCTCAAAGATAACATTTATGTCTAGGCGTCGCAGCTAAACCAAGTTCGGCTAACTCGACTAACTAGCCACCGCTGATTTTGGCTTTGTAACCTAGCTTGGTCAAAATTTCGAGAATCTTCTGCTTGTGTTCGCCCTGAATTTCTATTTCATTGTTTTTAACTGTGCCACCTGTACCACATTGAGTTTTTAACTGCTTTAATAAAGCTTGCAGGGTTTCTGGTTTGGCTTGAAATCCGCTAATTACGGTTACAGTTTTACCTTTGCGTCCGGCGCGAGTTGCTTGTACCCGTAAGTTTTGTTTTTCTGGTGGTAGTTCTTGAATTGGTCTTTCTATGGCTGCGGAGTTGTCTTGACCAAATTCACGCCAAGCTGTGCGATCGCCAGATGATTTATCCTTTCCAGAACCCATATATCTGTTCCTTGTGACTTAAATCTAATCTAATTTTTACGTAGTTTTTGTAGTAACGCAGGCGGTTTACTTGTTGAATTAGATCAACTTTCTGAAACCGAATTTGTCGAGCGTAAGCTAAATTTATCCAACCTCATGCGGGTGTTTGATCAAGGATTAGTTATGGAATTATTAATTAGAACTCATTTTTGATGAAGGTTCAAAAGGCAGTTTAGTTTCCGAGAGCGTCTTGCTGGTTAATAAAACTTACTGTGTGAACCACATAGACGTGCAGTGGCCGAAGGCAGGGTAGACACAAAGACACAAAGAAAACTTGATTTTCAATGGTTATACTTGACAGGGGTGAGTGCTTTCCGATCCGAATTTTTTCTATAATTATCTTCGTCCCGTAATTGCAAATCAGTTTGTGACCACTACTCCCATTTCCCCGAATTTCCAAAACACCCAACGCCCCGATTCAGAAGGTCGCTTTGGTCGCTTTGGCGGCAAGTATGTTCCGGAAACATTAATGCCAGCCCTGGCAGAACTAGAAACAGCTTACCATCAATACCGCAATCAACCAGCCTTTCAAGCCGAATTGCAACAATTGCTACGCGACTACGTGGGGCGTGCTACTCCCCTGTATTTTGCCGAACGTCTCACTGCCCACTATGCCAGGCCAGATGGCAGTGGGGCGCAAATTTACTTAAAGCGGGAGGATTTAAATCATACAGGCGCTCACAAAATCAATAATGCGATCGCGCAAGTACTGCTAGCAAAGCGCATGGGTAAACAGCGGATTATTGCCGAAACAGGTGCTGGACAACATGGAGTGGCAACGGCTACAGTCTGTGCTCGGTTTGGCTTGGAATGCGTTATTTATATGGGCGTTCGCGACATGGAGCGCCAAGCATTGAATGTATTTAGAATGCAGTTGATGGGAGCAGAAGTTCGACCGGTGGCAGCGGGAACGGGTACGCTCAAGGATGCTACTTCTGAGGCAATTCGGGATTGGGTGACGAATGTAGAAACAACTCACTACGTATTGGGTTCGGTGGCAGGACCCCATCCTTACCCGATGATGGTACGGGATTTTCATGCAGTGATTGGTCAAGAAACCCGCGCTCAAGCGATGGAAAAATGGGGTGGCTTGCCTGATATTCTCATCGCTTGTGTGGGTGGTGGTTCCAATGCCATGGGACTGTTCCACGAGTTTGTAAATGAACCATCTGTGCGCTTAATTGGCGTAGAAGCTGCTGGGGAAGGTGTCAACACAGATAAACACGCCGCTACCTTGACAAAAGGACGAATTGGTGTGCTACACGGAGCAATGAGTTACTTGCTGCAAGATGAAGATGGGCAAGTAATTGAAGCCCATTCGATTAGCGCTGGGTTAGATTATCCGGGTGTGGGGCCAGAACACAGTTATTTGAAAGAATCTCAACGGGCTGAATATTACAGTGTCACAGATGCAGAAGCTTTAGCAGCATTCCAGAGACTTTCACGCTTGGAGGGAATTATACCTGCACTGGAAACTGCTCATGCGATCGCCTACCTAGAAACCCTATGTCCGCAACTTAGCGGTAGTCCTCGCATTGTGATTAACTGTTCCGGACGTGGTGATAAGGATGTGCAAACGGTAGCTAAGTTCTTAGATCCTCAGTAAATCTATCTCTGGATTCTGGTGATGCTGAAGAAGATAGTGTTGCAGCTAGAAAAGCTGCACTAGCGTTTGGGCAACTGTCAAAATTAGAGGGAATAGTACTTGCAGTCAAAATTCACTTTTCTTAACCAGACGTGAGTTCGACGAACTAAAAAATAGCAGGAGATAGAGCAGGCAAATCTTTCGGGTAAATATCAAGTGAGGGTTTTTGAGGTAAATAGGTGTAAGCCACTAAACCAGCCA
>JANZYY010000042.1 GCA_026419705.1 Fischerella sp. | reverse complement strand
AGTATTGTTTGTAGTTAGGGCTTCAGCGCGAAAGCGCCAACTACAAACCCCGCAAAGTTGCTTTGGCAAACCACTAGCTCACAGATATATCTTTCATCTTGCCATCCATCGCCACATTCTGCCTAAAAATGCTGTTTTAGACCACCGACAGTTATGTTTTAGTTATACCAATTCTCTATAAACTCGCACTTGGCGTTCTACCGTTTTAGTAGAGTCTTCCCGTAGGGTAAGTAGCCGCCTACGCGTCTAAGGGGTTCTTGGCGGTTCGTTTTTTTTATTAAATGCATCTTCACGGGGATGAGGTGGTAGTGGTCGTCTTGTCCTGCTAATAACCTTCTGGTAGTCAGCAATGAAAACTAACTCATCGATCCCTGACTTTTGACGTTACTTACCCATGAAAAGTCAGACAAAACATTATGCAAAAGCACAAAGTAAGTTTATCCGGAAGTCAGGGAGACGCGGAGTTGATATGTCGTCAGATTTTAGAGAAATGGCATTAGGTTATTTCTTGTCAAAATTCAAAATTTTGCATAAGCTCTGTACGCTCAGAAATATTAAGTAGTTGAGCAAGCAGCTTGTCTGTACCTCTATCGGACAAATTGCCTATTGTCTCGAGCTTCCAATATCTTACCAAAACAATTCTGAGTTCCAATTGTATATTTTTTAGTTTGCATTTCAAATCACCATGACAGTCACCATGACAGAGCGCACTTTAAAAATTGTGGTGGGTGGGAGAATACCTCTAGAAGTTCCACCTGTTGCAGAGGTGGAACTGCTGGAGTTATTGGGAGCAGGTACTTTCGGTTCTGTTTGGAAGGTTGCAGATATTGCAACTAAAAAAATCTATGCGCTGAAAATAATTCAAGATATAGAGCCAGGTGGAGAAATGGCTGAACGAGTGCGTTTAGAAGCCGAAGTCACAATTCCTTCCGAACACATCATACCCGTGTTGGGATTGCAGCAATGGAATTCCACTACCTATTTGATCTTGTTTGAGTATTTTCCAGGGAAATCTTTGGATAAAATCCTACGAGAACGTTTCCTGACTCCTGAGGAAAAACGGCATATTTTCCACCAAATTCTGATTGGTGTCAGTGACGCTCACCGCTGTAATATTATTCACCGCGATTTGAAGCCTGGTAATATCTTGGTAGGGGATAACGGGCAAGTCAAAATCATTGATTTTGGCATATCTAAATTTAAAGAATACCGACTAACTAGAGATAATCAATTATTTGGAACTCTGCCTTTTATAGCACCAGAATTATTAATTTATGGCGCCAAAGTGGCTGATGCAAGAGCAGATATTTACGCACTGGGTCATATTCTTTACCAAATAGCAACAGGAAAGCATTTTTGGGATCACAAAGGCTGGCGACAGTTAGAAGATTTTATTTGCTATCTCAATCAAACTCCCCCACCCATTGATGGGATCGATACTAGTGACTTCTACTGTGATCTTTATAGTAATTTCCACCCTGTATTATCGCGCATGGTTCGGATTAATGCCAATGAGCGTTTTTCCTCTGTGGATGAAGTCTTAAAGGAATTAGGTTATGAGACTTACATTTTGCAGCTACCTGCGAATTTACACCTGCGCTATCCCTTGTTGATTGTTGAATCTGGTTGATAATTCTATACATCAATAAAACAAAACAGTTCTTATACCAATTTAATGTGAAGCCGCACTAAATAAGTAACCCTCCAATTTTGGCGTTCTTGGCGGTTCGTTTTTTAATCTTCTGTGCATCTTTTCGTAATTAAAAACCTAAAATCTAAAATGCTAAAACCATCATGCGTTGCCTAAATTGTCACGAAAAAGGAATTTCATTATCTACACAAACCTGTCCTAGATGTGGAGTGCATTTACCATCACTAATGCGAGATGTTCTCCCTCACGGAACTCTGCTACAAAACGGTAATTATCGCATTGATTATGCGCTTGGGAGAGGTGGCTTTGGTATTACCTATCAGGCTATTCATACAGCTTTAAAAAAACAGATTGCTATCAAAGAATTCTATCCCCAAGAACAAGCACTGCGGGATGGAGCAATAGGAAATTTGATAGTACCAACAGCAAAGCAAGAAATTTACCAACGGGGTTTAAAGCGCTTTTTGAGAGAAGGTCAAACTTTGGCTAAACTCAATCATCCCAATGTCGTGCGGGTAGAGAACTTTTTTGAAGAACGGGGTACTGCTTATTTGGTCATGGAATTAATTACCGGAAATACCCTGCGCGAAGAGTTAGACGCTCAACCAAATAAGAATTTTTCACCCGCACGAGTAGAAGCGATCGCGTCTGCTTTAGTCGGTGCATTAGAGGCTGTTCACCAACAGGGAATTTATCACCTGGATCTGAAACCAGATAATGTGTTGACAACTCCAGAAGAACGTATAGTTTTAGTTGATTTTGGAGCCTCCAGACAAGATTTAAGTAGTGGGACTACAAGCCAAGCATTTACTTTCAATTATGCTCCTCCGGAGGTAATAGCAGGCAAGAGTTTTGGTGCTGCTAGTGACTTATTTGAGTTAGGAATGATGTTACATGAAATGCTAACCGGTAAATTACCTCCTAATTCATTAGACCGGTTTTATAAAGATAATTGGAGTCCAGTCGGTTTACCAGAACCTTGGTTTACTTTACTAACATCGGCATTGCGTTTACCACAAGAAGAACGTCCGCAAAATGTGAGTCAGTGGTGGCAAAGTCGGATATTTGTAAGTTCAATATCCAAAAATATATCTCAAAATAAAGTGTGTCAAAACTGCGGAACAATTAATTATAAAAATAATAGTTTTTGTCAAAATTGTGGTCAAGTATTACAAAGTAATCTTATAACAAATTCTGCAACACTGAGTAATTCTACTGAAAAAACAATTGAAATACACCCTGATAATTGGGGAAAAACAGAGAAACGTGGGTTATTAGGTTTTATTGATAAGCTTTTGGATGATCGTTAATGTTATTGGTTGGTAGTGAGTACTTAAGTACTCACTAAGAAATATGTATAGTTCTATTTTTGAGAATTGGTATTAGTACAAGTCAAGAGATAGCTCCACAATTATACAAAATTACAAAAATTTCAAGCTTGAAATTTAACATTTTGGAGTGAAATATATGACAGGTAATGTTTCCAACAGACAAAAAGATATCCGAATTCCATCTAGCCTAATTCAGCAAGCGATGCGAGATGATCAAGGAGCGATCGCTCTCATGTTTAAGCAATTTATCCCAGATGATGAAACCATATACTTTGCGCAATACCTTGGTTTGCAAGGATTATGGGGTATTGGGACTCGTGAATTTGCTTGTCTAACAGACCGTCGGGTTGCAGATATCACAGTTGGTCGCTTTGGCAAAATTGACTATCAAGATGGTTATCTGGAGCATATTAATAGTTCTTTTATCTACCAACCATCAAAATTGTGGCTGTACATTATTACTGGCATATTATTTACTCCCTCCGCTGTTAATCTCATCATTACACTGCTCAATCCAGATAATCTAATTTCTGGCTTAATTACTGTAACTATTTGGTTGGGAGTAGCATTAATTTTTTTACCTTTTATTGTGCGGTTATATTACCGTTTTCAAAAATGTGGCATTGTCATATCTGTCAGAGGTGGTCTTCCTGTTTATATTTTTACTAATCGTAAATTATTGACACGAGCAAATGCGCTTTGGCGACTTCTAACTACTAGCCGAGAAGAGCGTATCAAGTTAACGGGTGTTGTTTAGAAAGTTGCTGTCTTGAAAATAGGGAATGGGGATCCGGGATTGGGAATTGGAAGGGAAGGGAGCAGGGGAGAGTAGGAGAGTGAGAAAGTCACCTCCTCCTCCCTCTCTCCAGACCACTAACTACTAACTACTAACTACCGGGTGTAATTTGAGGTTAATTATGCATAAAATCACTTTTGAATGGATGGAAGGTAATCAAATCCGTTCTCGGACAATTTCATCTGATGAACAAACAATAGTAGCAAACAAAATTCGCATTGGTAGAGATTCATCGCTGTGTGATGTTGTAGTAGGAGACCCAACAAATCAAGTATCGCGCCTGCACGCAGAGATATAATTTATAATTTAATCCCAAATTAGATAGTTTTTGCATCCGTAATGCAACTTGGGATAAAACAAATCCCAGTATACTATTTGTAGATGAAATATTAATAACTGAGGAAGAAAAAATCCTGCATTCTGGTAGTGTTATTAAATTGCGAGATATCCCAATTAAAATTGTAGAAATAAAATTAGACAAATCTACAGTTTTAAGTAATCAATCACCACAACCTACTTATCAAAATTCACCAAATTTTTCAAATATTAACAATAATCCATCACCACAGCCTGTTGGTAAAGGTAATATCAAGCTCGGAGCAAGTATTTTGCAACGAGCATGTCGAGATGATTTTGATGCGATCGCTACTATGTTCCAGCAATTTATACCGCAAGATGAGCAAATTCATATTGCTCGATATCTTGGTAGGCGGGGACTATGTGGTATTGGAAATCGTCATTTTGCCTGTGTTACAGATAAGAGAGTTGCACATATTACTACAGGCTACTTTGGTAAAGTTGCTTATCAAGATGGCTATTTAGAAGATATAAATAGTGGTGCAATTTATCAGCCCCCAAGATTTTTGTTCTATTTTTTTCTATTTATTTCCCTTTCCATATTAGCAGTTACACTTTTCCCATTGTTGACTTTATTATTCCACAATGGAAACCCAAATATTAACATTGATTCAATATCGCAAAACGTAATTAGCATAATTAACATAATTCTGGGGCTACTTATACCTGTCGCGGCTCAATGGTTTTATAGTATCCTCAAATCTGAACTTGTTTTAACAATTAGAGAAAGTCAAATTTACTTAAATCCATTTGGAGGTTTCGCCTTTGGTCAGCGTTTAATATACATTTTCGCTAACCCAAAATTTGTAGCAAGGGCAAATTCTATCTATCGCTACTTTATCATCCAAAAAGAAACACGACTGAATCAAATCAAAAAATATCCTTTATTCAATCAGCAAAAAAACTTGTCTCCGCTGACAGCGATACCTCTATCATCATCACTTCAAAACTATCCCGATCATTATGCCCGAAATGGAGTTATTGCTGGATTGGGAGTGGGGGCTTTAGGATTAGTTGGAATAAGTCTTGCTGCTTTGTCAAAAAATCTCCAAATACCATTTTCTGAACCAACTAATACACCTTCTCCTGTTGATATAATTACACCTTCTCCTAGCCCAACTGAATTCAAGCCAGTTGAAGACATAGAAGAAGAACTTGACAATGCAATTTGTCAAGAATTAGGTGAGAATCCTATTTGCGAGCAAGATTTAGTATATCAAGTAGTTACTAATCAAGATAGCATGATAATTGCTTATAAACCTCTGAACAAAGTATCTTCTGACAACTTTTCCAGGACTCCACTACCTAAGCTAATTGCATCTACAAATATTTCTAGCGATCAAGAACCTTATGCTCTATTGCAAGTTGTATTCAAGGCTAATGGTGAGTTGGAAGTCACAGCTTTACAAGTGCTAAAAGTTCCTCAATATCTATAGGATGCCATTATTAAAAGGGAACTTTTCATAGGGAAACTATTTTTCACAAGTAATTTCACCAAATCAAATCAGATTGTTATAGTCCCTCACTTAGAATCGTATAAAGTATTCCCCCCTGCTACAAATGTACCGCACCAAGGACAAAACTTGAGTTTTGCATCGACTGCGCGACGCGGATCTGGATTGGGACATTTAGGATTAGGACAAATTAAAAGATATGCAGGATCAACCACAATTGCTACGACTTTAATTTCTGTTTCTCCTAACAAAATACTGCTACCTTGTCTTAAAGGTACTTCACCTTCGCTGATGATTTTATCGTCAACAATCAGAGGACGAAGACCTTCTGGTAACTTTCGTATGTAAAATCTGTTTTGATTGCTATGAAAAAATATTTCGGCGTGTAATCTAGAGATCTTATTATCCTCAGTAAAAACAAGATCGCATAGGTCAGGATTACGACCTAGCTTGAATATCCCTGGATGTTGACTTGTTGGTTGAACAACAAGTTTGTGAGTGACTTTATGACCTGCTTCTGTCCATTCTAAAGTGATTTGCTTCATAAGTTAAACTAACTGGCTGGTATGAGTAAGCACTTAAGTGCTTACTACAAACTATGTGTAGTTTTACTTTTAAGAATTGGTATAATCTAACAATATTTATTAAATCAAAAATATGCATAACTTCAGCCAGTATAGAATTAATATTCAATGAGCAAATATGACAACAACTGTAGAGGAAGGAAATACAAAAATTGCTTTGTGTGAAAATTCTATAATCATTTATTCTTTGCTCATAACTAATGACTGACCATCAATGACTAAAGCAAAATATTGGAAACTCCTACAAACTCATTTAGGTAAACAGCCTAAAGTGTTGGTGATTTCAGCAGCTAAAAGATTTTTTGAGGCTGCATTTAACGAATCGATTCTCAGCAGCGATCAAGCAGATACCCAAATCCAACAACAGTTATTAAGATGGGTAAGGGATGATTCTAATGGTGAACAACGGTTATTAGCAGAACGTTGTTTACTTTGCTTTATTTCTTGGGAAATTAAGCACGTTTGCTTACAACTAGCAAACCAATTTGGTGCGATTCACGGGTTTACCAGCGAAGATTTGCTATTGTTGGTACTCGATGACGACGGTAGCATAGAATTGAGAAATTCCTATACCTGCTTTTCGAGAAAAATTTTGCAGAGTTTTGATCCAGTGCAAAGTAGCCTGACGCCAACCAGAACCACCAATTAAACCACGTAAAGGCGGTTCTCGTCCCGTGGAAATGCTGTGCATGGTTTCTCCAGATGCGCCTTCAGAGGGAATCAGAATTGTGTGGAGCGATCGCCCCTTCTTCATCTGGCAAGGTAATGTCAAAGAAATTGCACTTCTTCAGCAGGGTAACGAACAGGAACTGTGGAGACAAAATGTCTTAAATACCAAGCATACTACCTACACAGGCACACCCTTACAACCTGGTCAAATATACAAATGGCAAGTATATCCAAATACCTCCTCACCCACATCACCAACCTTTGTTTCATTTCAAGTGATGGAAGCACCACAACGCAATCAAATCACCAATGAATTGAATAAATTAGAAGCACAACTAAAAGCAAAAGGTGCAGCAGAAGAAACTATTGCACAGAAGAAAGCAAATTTTTTTGCTGACAAACAATTGTGGTCAGATTTCATGCAGCAAGTATACTCCGTCAAAAATCCTTCACCTGAACTCCTGAAATCAACCAAAGATATTCCCCAACAGTTGTTTAGCAACACATCTTCATCACCCAGTAATGCTTCTACCCGTCGTTCAAGATCCACCCCTAGTGGTCTGTCCCATTAATTTTGAGGGTTAAAATTAAACCGCAAAGACGCCAAGTGCGCCAACAGAAGAGAAATCAAGAAGGAGTTTACCCCACATAATTAATCAGACAAAGCACTAGTACTCTGTCACATCAATGCAAGCAGGCTAAATCAACTTTTGAATTTTTCTTTTTTCCTTCTTTCTTAGCGCTCTTTGTGTCCTTCGTGGTTGGTTCCTTCACTCCTCAAAGTTAGTGTGACAGTCTACTAGTACTCAACCACATAAGTTCTCAGGGGGTTGTGAGGGGCCAGATCCCCAACTTTTTTAAAAAGTCAGGGATCTCACAGTCCATAAAAAATTAATGTAATAGACCCTAAACAGGGAAGGAGAAAAACTGCATAACCAAAAAAACACCAGACATATACTCCATTAAGACATCTGGAAATCACCAATCCCAACAAAGAATCAGTGGCTATGAGCCAGCGAATCAAACACCATTTTTTACAAAGGTCTATTCCAACGGTAACTTTATCTAGTATTCTTTTGCTCTGGCAGGTAGGAACTGCAACTGCTGGACGCTACCCAGTGGAAATAGCACAGCAGGTGGAAACCACTTCACTACAAGCAAATACCCCAGCAGTAGAACAAGCTATTGCTCAGTACCGACAACTATACACACAAGCAGAGCAATTGAAGACGCAAGGAACTATTGGATCTTGGCGACAAGCGATCGCTCGATACGAACAAGCACTCTCAATTTCCCGCCGGGAAGACATCAGGAAAGCATATCCCAAAGAGGCTCGATATCTTGAAGCTGGAACACTCGTTAACATCGGTACTGTTTATCGTAATATTTACTACTCTCAAAAGAGTTTGAACGACAATCAAAAGGCGCTGGAATATTACAAACAAGCCCTACCAATATGGCGTAAATATCAATATCCTTCTGAAGAAGGTCAAACACATTTTCACTTAGCATCGACTTACTTAAATTTAGGAAATAACAAATCCAGTCTGGTTCATTACAAGCAAGCACTGTCGTTTTTCCGTGCTGAGAATAACAAAAATTTGGAAGCTCTGACACTGCGAGGTATAGGTCAGGTTTATCATATATCTCGCGCTCTGAAACAAGCTTCAAACTACTACAATCAAGCATTGCAGATTCAACAGCAAATAGGAGATTACTCAGGACAACAAGTTACAAATTGCTTGCTTCGCTCAATCAAAGAACCCAAGGGGGCTGATAAATGTATTCAGCAAGCATTGTAATAAACGAACCGCCAAGAGCGCCAAGAAAGCCGAGGGAGATAAAGTTTTCCTTAGGTGCAAGTTTATAGAGAACTAGTATTACTGACAATTCCTATTCCTTTCTCCGCGAGATCGGAGAGGGATGAGGTTTTTTTATTATAAGTGAATAACTGAACTTGGTATTAGCCAAGGTAACAAATTTGCTTTTAGCAACCATGCAAAACTCAAATATTTCCTTGATAATATTAATCACTAAAATAATTTGTAGCAAGCTGATAATTTTGACTATATTTTCCATGTTATTAAATTATGGTAGAGCAGATGTAAACCAACCAAGAAATCACTTAAAAAATCCATCAGCATTATTACAATTACAAAATGTCCTTGTATCTCAGAACCCAAACAAAATAGAAGTAGCGCTAGAAATTGCTGAACGCGGACGTGCCCGTGCCTTTGTAGAATTATTAGCAAGCCGCTTGGGATTATCAACTATTAGTCCACCTAGCATAGACAAAATCAAACAAGTTGCAAAACAACAAAACGCTACCTTAGTAGAATATTCGCTGATTAGCGATGAATTTAGTATTAATGATAAAGGTCAAATTCAAGCATCAGAACTATTGATTTGGGTGATTAGACCGACAGGTAAAATTGCATTTCGTCGCGTTGATTTGAAAAAAATGCTGCCAAAATAAAATTATTCTTTAGGAGATTTTATAACTCAAACTCGCAGATCAATTGATGGGAGTAATCGTAGTGTCAAGGGGAAATCTATTGCCACACCTGTCAAATCTAATTTAAAAGAAAAGCTCAAAAAATTGCATGAAATCTTGATTCATCCCATTTCTGAGATTTTACCGAGAAACCCAGACGAACGTGTGATTTTTATTCCACAAGGCGAGTTATTCCTCGTTCCCTTTGCTGCATTGCAGAATGCACAGGGAAAATATCTGATTGAAAATCACACTATTTCCACTGCGCCTTCTATTCAAGCATTGGATTTACTTGCTCAATTCAAACAACGTTACCAAAGGCAAAAAAGACAGGATGCATTGGTCGTTGGTAATCCTATCATGCCTACTGTAGTCTTGAAGCCAGGAGACAAACCGCAGCAATTTTCACCAATACCAGGTGCAGAACAAGAAGCAAAAGCGATCGCAACTATAATGAATACCCAAGCACTCACAGGTCAAGCCGCAACCGAGATTGAGGTTGTGCGGCGGATGTCCAAAGCAAGAATTATTCATTTGGCAACGAATGCATACATTGATACAATGCAAGGTTTCAAAAGCTTTTTGGCTTTTGCTCCATCCGCTAATAGTGATGGCTTACTGACTATAGATGAAATTAATAAATTGCAACTTCATGCTGAGTTAGTTGTGCTGAGTTCTAGTCAGACAGCATTGGGTAGAATCACTGGAGATGGTGTCATTGGGTTATCTCGTGCTTTCTTCGCTGCTGGAGTTCCTAGCGTTGTTGGTTCCTTATGGTATGTATCTGACCAATCAACTGTCTTTTTAATGACCGAGTTTTATAAAAATCTCCGCAAAAATCCTGAGGTAGCTGTTGCATTGCGTCAGGCGATGTTAGCAACAATGAAAAAATATCCTCATCCAATGGAATGGGCGGCTTTTACCTTGATTGGCGTGTCTTAAATTTGGCTCTAGTACCAAATCTCAAACATAAAACTACACATAGTTTGTAGTGAGTACTTAAGTACTCACTACCAACCATTTGTAGTCATTTTTTGGAGAAGCAGATTTAATTTGTTAATCGATAGTTGTTGAGGGAATTCTTCAACTCAATTTTGGTCTTACAACGCTCGATAGCTTCTTTGTAGTGAGGGAGCATATTTGTGTCGATAGTACTCATGACAGCTTGGACGTAATAACTCAATGCTGCTTCCGGGTTTTGTTGCATCTCGTACATTAAACCGTAGTTATTGTAAATCCTATCTTTGGAGACGTTTTGCATAGCTAAAGCCCTGTCTAAATGCGCTTTGAGTTCATCAAAACGTCTGGTATATAAGAGTAAATAAGCATAGTTGAGATACACAGGAGCGTAATCCGGTGTATATTTCATCGCATTTCTGTAGCATTCTTCGGCATAGGTGTAGTTTTGGTATTGAGTTTCATAAATCCAGCCGAGATAGTTGTAAGCTTTACCGAACTGTGGATTGTATTGCAGAATTTTGACCAACAGTTCAACTGCTGCTCGTGTTTGTCCGGCTTTGATTAAACTATCAGCTTGAGCCAGCGTAGATTCGCATTCGAGGTTATCTCGGTCAAATCCGACATATTCTGTACTGTAGTTATTACTGCCAAATTCTTTAAAATCCATTTTGTTTTTTCCTTGAGTTATTTGCAGAAAATGACGACTAGTGTTTTTTAAATATCAGTGAATGAAATCGATAACTCATAGCAAGTTTACAAACCTATGCAAATCCAGATTTAGCCGCTGTCTGTGTACGCGTAAGTTATCACACTTCATCCTGATTCAATTACAAAAAATTGCTTGATTGGCTGACTTTTACAGTTAATAGCCTCTGCGACCTACTCTCATATATTTCTGCTCATTAGGAGGTTATGCAAAAATCAGCAGACACCGGGGATTTTTTGTTCCACAATTTTGAGTCCCAGTTTTTGCATAATTTGACAAAGCTTAGAAATATAATCCTCTAAAATCCAAAATTTTATGTGCAATATCAAACGTCGGCAATTTCTGCAATTTTTTGGTTCTGCTTTGACAACTATCGGTTTAAGCCAGTTAGATATTATGCAACAGGCGGGTAACTATGCCAAAGTCTTGGCGCAAAATACACCCCGCAAACTGGCGCTACTGGTGGGAATTAACGAATATCCTGGTGACTTACTTTTGGCTGGTTGTGTGAATGATGTTTTGTTGCAGAAAGAGCTACTGGTTCACCGCTTTGGTTTTAATGAAAAAGATATCCTTACTGTTACCGATGCTCAAGCTACCCGTGAAGGTATCCTCACCGCATTTCAGGAACACTTAATTAAACAAGCAAAACCAGAGGATGTAGTAGTGTTTCACTTCTCCGGACATGGTTCGCGAGTAGCAGATCCCGATCGCGATTTTCCAGATGGACTCAACAGTACACTTGTACCCATAGATAGTCCCTTACCACCGGGATATCCCGACGCTAGGGGCACTGTTAAGGATATCATGGGACACACGCTGTTTTTACTCATGTATGCGTTGCCGACAGAAAATGTCACTGTTATTTTAGATAGCTGTCATTCTGGTGGTGGTAAGCGAGGAAATTTTGTAGTGCGATCGCGTGATGGTGGAGAATCACTCAAACCGAGTCCTGTGGAACTGGAATATCAGCGTCAATTGCTATCCCAACTTCATCTTTTACCACAAAAGTTTATTGAACTACGCAGAAAAACAATTGCTAAAGGAGTTGCGATCGCTGCTGCCAAACGCGAACAATTGGCAGTAGATGCTAAATTTAATGACTTTAATGCTGGAGCATTTACTTTTTTATTGACTCAGTATCTCTGGCAACTGCCTAGCAATGAATCTGTCAATAAATTACTCATCAATGTAGCCCGAAATACGAAAATCTTAGCTCAACAAACAGGAAACTATCAAGATCCAGAAATGGAATCAAATTTAAGCAAACAACAAGCCAACCCACCAATTTACTTTACAGCCTTTTCTGCTGTACCTACCGAGGCTGTAATTACTCAAGTCAATGAAAGTCAAGTACAATTGTGGCTGGGTGGGGTAGATTCCCAAAGTTTAGAAGGGTATAAAAAAGGTGCTTATCTAACAGTCTTAGATGTTCAAGGTGGTGAACAGGGACTAGTAAAATTAGATGAGCGTCAAGGATTAGTTGGGAAAGGCAAACTGCTAACAACTACCAGGAAAACAATACAAATCCAGCCAGGAACTTTATTACAAGAACGTATCCGTACTATTCCCAGTAATTTGACACTCAAGATCGGGCTGGATGATTCCCTTGACAGTAACACTACCCAACAAGCAAAGCAAGCTCTACAAACAGTCCCACGCATTGCAGCCTTTCCCTTGCGACAGCAAGAAGTGCAGTACATCTTTGGTCGCATGAGCAAAATCAAATATCAAATATTACAAAAAAATCAGGTATCTAATCTTCCTGTAGAGGGTAGTTTTGGCTTATTTTTGCCAGGACTAAGCCGGATCGTTCCTAGTTCTTTTGGTAATGCAGGCGAAAGCGTAAATGATGCAGTGAAGCGCTTGCAACCAAAACTAAAGTCTCTTTTAGCAGTGCGGATGATCAAACAGGTGCTGGGTAACGTTAACACATCACGAATAAACGTAACTGCCTCAATGACTGTTGCAGACAAAAACGAGATTCTTGGTCAAACTTTCACTATTCGCGGTGTTAAAAAACAGCCAGTAGTAGTAAATAAATCTGCCTTCACATCATCGGTAGATTCTGTTGACTACATACCTAAACTACCAATCAAAACACCGATCGCTTTTCAAGTTCAAAATTACGAATCTACTCCACTCTACGTCAGTATTTTGGTCATTGATTCCAACGCAGACATGTCGATTATATTTCCTAACACTTATTCAGCCGCAAAAGATGCAGCATTAGTAGAACCAAAGCAAAAATTGGTAATTCCTCAGTCTGATGATTCATTCAAACTCACCATTGGTGAACCATTAGGAATATCAGAAGCACTGATCGTTGCGAGTACAACACCTCTGCGAGAGTCTCTCAAATCATTACAAACTATTGCTCAATCAAACAACGTCCCAGACAAACGTTCTCCCAATGCTGTCGCTGATGACTTTTTAGAACTGACAAATAGTTTACTTGCCGATCTCGATGCAGGTACTCGTGATGCTACCAATGTAGAAAATGTAGACTTACCACCAGGAGTTCGTGGTATTGATGCTAAAAAATTGGCAGCAATGGCGATCGCGTTTGAGGTTGTTTCTAGTTGAACTTACTACTGTACAAATGTACTATAGACATTAACTGCAACTTCTGCGTTCGGATCTACCTATGATCTAGAAAGCAATCAAAGTCAAGGTTAAATCTCCTCAATCCACTGCAAAACCCGATTCCATGCCCACCAAACATCGGGGTCATTTGCTTGCTGCTGGCATTCTTTGCTACTTATATAACCTACATGGCCGCCATAACGAGTAAGTAACAAATCTATCATTGGGTTATTAGCACAGGCAGTTTGTAAATCAGGTACGATCGCCGGATCGAAAAGCGGATCGTCTTCAGCGTAAATAATCAAAGTCGGTTTTTGCAGATTCGGCAGTAATGGTAAGGCACTGCTAGCGTCGTAATAAGCTTCTGGCGAAGGAAAACCTAAACGTTCAATCACTAATTCTTTGTCGAAGCCCCAGATACTATTTGCTCGTTCAATTGCTGCTGGATCAAGGCTACCAGGATGGGCATAATGAATTCGCCATGCCAGTTTTTTCAGTTGACGGGCGATCGCTTTCTCTATATATCTACCAAAGGGATGCTTAACTAAATAAGCAAGCGATCGCCGAGAATCCAAACTAGGACAAATTACCGCTGCACCGCCGATGTCGTCTGCTTCTAAACCCAGAGTATTGTAGACGCCCTCTGGGCGGCTGACCGTAGGGTTGGGGCGATGGGGGGAGGATTTCTCCCTATCTCCCCACCTCAAATCCTCTACCGCCTTCACCGCCCACAACGCTAACTGTCCTCCTAAAGAGTACCCCGTAAACCAAAATTTCCCCGGACATCCCATTGCTTTAGCAGCTGCGGCAATGCAGAGAAAATCTTCGCCTTCGTACAATCCATCACTAGTTAATGTTGGCGATAACTGGGCTGTCTGACCGTGACCGCGCCAATCAAATAACACCACTGCATATCCTCGAGCATAGGCTTTACGTCCCAACAGCCTCAAAAGCCATTGATTTTCTAAATCACCCGTAATTCCGTAAGTTCCGACAATTGTACCGCGAGCACCTTCAGGAACAGCTACCCAACCAAAAATTGGCACACCTTGCCCGCCGATAAAAATTCGTTTCTGATAAGGTGGTTCTGGGTATTTAGTAGTTTTTTCCCAGTTACGCCCAATCCAAAGTGCGGTGTAGACGGTCATTGTCACACCATCTCGCAAAAAAAGCGGTGGATTGTACGGCCGGTAACACATTGCATCTACAATTTAGTCTAACTTGAACTTGTTTTTTAAATCTTTCACTTTTAATCTTTATGTTATATTTAAAATATTTTTTATAATTGATTAAGCAATCTTTGTATCTACCAAAGGTTCTTATTTATCCTTAATAAGTAGTAATAAATTTTTAATAATGCCGAGGATTCTAGTCATAGACGATGACCCAGCAATTTCAGAATTAGTTGCCGTCAACTTAGAAATGGCTGGCTACGATGTTAGCCAAGCGGAAGATGGTATCAAAGGACAGGCACTAGCTCTACAGCTACAGCCGGACCTAATCATGCTCGATCTGATGTTGCCCAGAGTAGATGGGTTTACAGTTTGTCAGCGCTTACGGCGGGATGAACGCACAGCCGAGATTCCCGTATTGATGTTGACTGCTCTCTCCCAAACTCAGGATAAAGTAGAAGGCTTCAATGCAGGCGCTGATGATTACCTAACTAAACCCTTTGAAGTTGAGGAAATGCTAGCACGGGTGCGAGCGCTATTGCGACGTACCGATCGCATTCCCCAAGCTGCCAAGCACAGTGAAATTCTTAATTACGGCCCCTTAACTCTGGTTCCGGAACGATTTGAGGCAATATGGTTTGGTCAGACGGTGAAACTCACTCACTTGGAGTTTGAGCTACTCCACTGTCTGTTGCAGCGACACGGTCAAACCGTTTCCCCCAGCGAAATTCTTCGGGAAGTCTGGGGATACGATCCAGACGATGATATTGAAACCATTCGAGTTCACATCCGTCACTTGCGAACCAAACTAGAGCCAGATCCTCGTCATCCCCGTTACATCAAAACGGTATATGGTGCCGGATACTGCTTAGAGTTACCCAGTACGCCCCAATCAAGTGAGAGTATCTCCGTATCGCGGGTTGAGTAAAATCGCGTAAATGCCGTTAAATTAGCTGATAAAATTGGCACTCTCAGCCGCGGTCGCTCAGAGGATGCCAATGAAGTTTGGCATGCTTGATTAAATCAGGTTCTGAAAAAACATGACGTTCGTAGGGTGCTGTGAGAGTAATACCGTCACGCATCGTTGGAGATTGAAACTGCGTTACGAGTAGCCCTAACACACCCTACAACTGGTTTGATGCAATTATTTTTATTAATATCTAGCTGCATACTTCATTTAGATACAAAACTAGCTTAAGTGGCTGATCTGCTCTTGTATTCATCATTAATAGTAATTAAGAATTTAAATACCTATACTATAGCCTGAAAAGAGTAATAAAGATGGAAGAGCTTACATTAATTGAATCTTTGAATTCGAATATAATTAGATCCTGACTGAAAAAAAGAATTTATTGTTACCTAAATTTGCTGTTTAGTCTTCATCAAGCGATCGCTTGTGCGGAAGTCGGTGTAGCATTAGTATCTATGCTGGTGGGAAAGAAATAGGACGTAGATATGACCCAGCAGCTGTCATTTGCTAACAGGATGCGTGGATTGACGCCAGGATTGAAATCAGGGATTTGGAAGGATGATTGTACTCTCGAATCATAACTCCTGAGGAAATAGGGGGGAGATTGGTAGCCGCATTCTACTTGTCAGATGTTTCATTTGGAGAAATTCTATGGCTCTAAAACTCTATTTGTTGCGACATGGAGAAACGATTTACAGCCAGACAGGAGGATATTGCGGAGAACTAGACCCTGAACTTACACCAGAAGGGACACTCATGGCCAAGGCATTTGCTGAAGCGTATCGCTCTATACCTTGGACGGCAATTTACGCCAGCCCGAAGAAAAGAACCGTTGCCACAGCAAAACCTTTGTGTGATGCTATCGGCATGGAAATGCAAATCCGGGATGGACTGAAAGAAATCAATTACGGGCAGTGGGAAGGTCAAAATGTCGATTTTGTCAAGCAGCACTACCTAGAAGATTATCTTTATTGGTTAGCAGAACCAGCTTGGAACCCACCCACTGGTGGAGAAACAGCAGTTCAAATAGCCAGCCGCGCCTCCTTAGTGATTGCAGAAATCCGAGAAAAATATCCGGAGGGTAACGTTTTAGTAGTTTCCCACAAAGCAACCCTCCGGATTATACTTTGCAACCTACTGGGGATCGATTTGGCACGTTACCG
>JANZYY010000432.1 GCA_026419705.1 Fischerella sp. | reverse complement strand
ATATAAAGCTATATTACATGCTATTCCCGATATGATGTTTCGCATTAGCCGTGATGGTGAATATTTAGATTTTAAAGGTGAAGGTACACTAACAGATATTGTCGGTAAAAATTTGCAGGATATACTACCTGCAAATGTCGTTCGTATTAGCCAAGAGGCGATCGCTAAAACTTTAGATACTAAAACTTTACAAACTTACGAATACCAATTGCCAACGCCTTTGGGAATGCGAGATTATGAGGCGCGGTTGGTAAAAAGTGGTGAAGACGAAGTACTAGCAATTGTCCGAGACATTACCGAACGCAAACAATCAGAAGCTGCAGTCCAAAGTCTAGCTCAAAAGTTTTCTAAAGCTTTTCGTTGCAGTCCCGATCCCATCACAATCAGTACGCTTAAAGAGGGACGCTACATAGAAGTCAACGACAGTTTTGTACAACTCACTGGCTACGAACGCTCAGAAGTTATTGGTCGTACTGCGTTTGAGTTAAATATTTGGGTAAACCAGAGCGATCGCGCAAAATTATTGCAAAAGTTAGAACTCGAAGGAGCTGTTCGCAACTGCGAACTTGAATTTCGGAAGAAGTCTGGTGAGGTAATTTTAGTACAACTTTCTGCAGAAGTTATAGACTTAGATGGTACTCCCTGCCTGCTCACAGTCAGTCAGGACATCACTGAACGAAAGCAAGCAGAGAAATTACTATACTTGTCTTCCCGGCGCGATCGCTTGTTAGCAGAAACGCTAGTGCGAATTCGGCAGTCACTCAACCTCGACCAAATTCTGCAAACTACTGTAAACGAAGTTCGGCAATTTTTGCAAGTAGATAGGGTATTTGTTGCTCTGAATGATACCCATGCTCTGTGTAAAATTATCGCCGAATCTGTAGATCCAAAATACCCATCGGTATTGGAGTGGAAAATCGGCGATCGCGCTGTTTTGCAAGAATTGCAAACACAACTTGTAACTAAAAGAGTGCGTTTGGTTGAAGATATCACCCAGATGGCAGTATCTCCGAAATTGACAGCGCTCTATCAACAATTTCAAACCAGAGCTAGCTTAGCTGTACCAATTATGCTAGGTCAAGAATTGTTTGGAGCATTAATTGTCAATTCTTGCAGCGAACCGCGCCATTGGCAACAAATGGAAATTGATTTACTTCAACAGATGTCAGAACAACTAGCTATTGCCATTCAGCAAGCACAACTCTATCAAGAACTAGAACAACTAAACGCGAATTTAGAACGCCAAGTAGAAGAGCGGACTGCGCAGTTACAACAAAAAATGCAAGAACTGCAAGAAATTAACCGAGTTAAAGACGTAGTTTTACACACCATTTCCCACGATTTACGAACTGCGGTGATTGGTAACTTAATGGTGTTGCAGAATCTGCTTAAGCACCAGGGATTAGGGACTGAAAACTGGGGACCAGAGATTGAAAATCAGATGAGCTCACACCCCATCACCCCATCTGTTTATCTTCCCGCCTCCTCCTCCATTCCCGTTCCTCGCTCAATTATCGAGCGTATGATTCAAGGCAATGACCGTCAGTTGCGAATGATTGACTCATTACTAGAAATTCATTCAAGCGAAGTAGAGGGAATTATCCTTCATCGAGAAGCAGTCAAATTTAATGCTCTTTTAGAGACAATTATTAAAGATATAGAACCAATGCTGGTGCAAAATCAAGCTCAACTTAGAACATTGGTTTCTGAAGATTTACCGCTAGTATTTGCCGATCCAGCAAAATTACATAAAGTTTTTGTAAATTTGTTTACTCAAATTTTACAAAACAACCCGCCAGGATTAAACCTGAAACTCTCCGCCAAAGTGGAAGCAAATATGATTCGTTGTACCATTCAACACCATGGTACTCCCATGAGCAAGTTGGAGTGCGATCGCCTGTTTGAGTTGCAAGTGCGCGATCCTCAAGCCCGTTTTTCTACAGACATCGGTTTAAAAATGCATCTTTGTCAGCAAATTATGAAAGCACACGGCGGTGAAATTGGTGTCAACAGTAACCGTAAGTGTGGAGTCACTTTTTGGTTAACTCTACCTTTAGTACTAAACCAGATCGACGTTGCAGAGTGAGACGAAATTCGTAGTAATGAGCAAAAAACAAAAATTTCCTTATCTAGTTGGTTCTAAGTGGACTGCACAACAAAAAATAGATGGCTGGCGACATTTCCAAGTTGTCAACCGTAAAAATCAAGGTAAGTGGGTGTACGCTGAAATGGTTGCTTCCTGCGACCCCAACGTGCGCTTTTGGATCAACGCCAAATTATTGCAAGACCGTTCACAGTGGTATCCTGGTTGGCAATCGTTGCAAGAAATCGAGTTCTTAAATACCTAGTGGTCTGTGACAACAAGTTTGAGGGGTAAATGAATGAACCACGAAGAACGCATAGATGCGCCTTCTTCGGCTGACCATAGGGTAGAGCACAAAGTCAGCAGAAAAAAGAAATCAAAAAGTTGATTCACAAGCGCAAAGTTGCTGTGGTGGAGTACTAGTACCATGCTGCAGAGGCTGAAAATGTTAATTTAACTAAATTTACGGGAACTATTTACTTGTAGTTCGACACTTTATATACCCAGTCAAGCAGAATGTTGTTCCTCTCTCCTCAAGCTATAGGCGCATTTATTACAGCCTGTCTATGTATTTTGGGAGTTAGCTTATTGCAATTTCCCCGCATGCAACAACTAATTTATAATAAACAAACTGCTTCTTTAGAAAGTTTAGAAAAAGAAATAAATGCAGAAAAACTGCGCCTCCATTTGCTCAAGCAAATGCCAAGTTTCAGTTATGACAATCTCATAGCAAATTGGATATACCTCAGTTTTTTGCAATACTTTGGCGATGACGAAGTTCGTGAAAAAACAGGTTACAGTCTCAGCCCAGAATATTTTGAAGTTATTTTAGAACGCGATCCGCGATTTTTACAGGCTTACATAGGTCTTTCTACCAGCACTTCTATGTATGCTGCTATGCCAGAACGATCTTTAGCGTTAATCAAAAAAGGTTTAAATTCACTATCTCCTTGGGTTCCTCATAGATCTTATTATGTATGGCGTTATAAAGGCATTGATGAATTATTATTTTTAGGTGATTCTCAAAATGCCAAGCGCTCGTTTCAAAAAGCAGCAAACTGGGCTAGCAATCATAGAGATGAAGAAAGCCAACAAGTAGCAAAATTTTCTCAGAAAACTGTTGAATTTTTAAATCACAATCCTAACAGTAAATACGCTCAAATTGCTACTTGGACGATGGTTTTAAATAATAAATTAGATGAGAAAACTCGACAAAGAGCAATTAGTGCCATAGAAGCTTTAGGAGGAAAAGTCATCAAAAATCCAGATGGCTCTACTAAAATTAGATTACCTGCGAAGGATTAGTTGGTGGTCGGTGGTTGTTTGGTGGTTGTTGTTTGTTGGTAGTTAGTAGTTGGTGGTTAGTTGTCATTATATTACTTAATATTACTTATTCCCCCACTCCCCCACTCCCCTACTCTTCCCCAGAACCCCATCACCTTGTGCTTCCAACAACAGAGCTAGCATAGCCTCTGTTGGAGGTTGTATACTCAATTTTGGGCGTGGGTTTGCTAAAGATTCTTCACGCCCTTTCTCTCATATTCTCCATATTTTCGGCAACACAAGCAAATCCAATCAGCAAGCGATCGCACCTTTTGTAATTTCCTGCTCGATCCTACCTGAAGTCGCGAGTCGCGATCGCACGCCAGATACAATATAGCAACGCCAGGTTACAAATAAAGGCAAGATATCATCGTGATGCAGATCTATAATCATTGCACCGCTGCAATTGTTAAGCATATTTTTATGAATTCCTAGTCTGGCGATCGCTTGAAACCTTTGTTTACTAAGGACGATCGCGAAAGCATAAGATTGATCTCACCCTGAGTAGTTAGTAACTTGACCATGCAAGTCGGCATAGTTTGGAGATCGGTCACTATTGCAGATATGTCAACCAGGAACTGGCAAAAGCTGATTAGGTTTGTTTTCCTGATGCTGCTGGTATTTGGCGTTACCTTCATATTCGTTACAAAACCAGCTTGAGGACAAGAATCCTCTCAAAATGCTCAATGGAACAGATGCGCCGTTTAAGGTCGGGTATTAGCCATCATGATTCGGCTCTTCGTTTTCAAAAGCTGGGAGTTGATGTTTTTTGGGTAGTGGTCATTTTTTACATAATAATGCAGTTCAAGTTGGCGGTGGAAACCTGCGGTATAAAAAGCTGTAATTGCTACAGGTGCAAGAGCTGCGCAACCGTCGATTCAAGGAATTGCAGAAGCCGGATTTCTGACTAATGAAACGGTATTTTCACTGACAGAACTTCCCAAGCGCCTGACTGTAATTGGGGGTGGTCCGATCGGTTGCGAATTGTCTCAAGCTTTTCAACGTTTGGGTTCTCAAGCGATCTTGTTTCACAAGGGCGATCGCATCTTAAATAAAGAAGATAAAGAAGCCGCAAAAATTATTCAAAACCGTTTTATTCAAGAAAAAATACACTTGGTTTTAAATAGCCAAATCCAAAGTGTAGAAAAAACTCCTCAAGGAAAGCTCATCAACTTTCTCAGCAATGGTTCTAAAATGTCAATTGTTGTTGACGAGATTTTAGTTGGTGTAGGACGCACACCGAATGTTGAAGGTTTAAATTTAGAAGCAGTTGGGGTAGAGTACGAGCAACGTCAGGGAGTGAAAGTCAATGATTACCTCCAGACAACGAACCCCAAGATTTATGTAGCTGCTGATATTTGCATGGATTGGAAGTTTACTCATGCGGCTGATGCCTGTCTCTTATACACATCT
>JANZYY010000431.1 GCA_026419705.1 Fischerella sp. | reverse complement strand
TTGTATCATTCCCTATGATGAACAAGTAGATCTGGTTGTAAAAGAAATTCACTCTAGAGCGAACGTCAGCCTGTTTAACAATTGGGAGTCAATACGACGCTGGGACAATTTTGTCAATCAAGTTTGGGATGCACATCCTCGATCTAGAGAATCTCAGTTAACTCGTCCAGGATGGTATAAAGGTTTTGTCCATAGAAAATTTGCTGCCTTTGATGGCGATTTTAAAAAATTTGTATTTTATGATGCTGACAGTCTCGCAATGAAGCCGCTTGACGATCTGTTCGCAAAGCTTGACACGTATGATTTTGTTTTTGATGATTGGGAACATGCTAAACCAAAAGCAGCTACGGATATTAACCTCGAACTTGTAGAAAGCGCAACCAACTGTAGCGAGTTCCAATTACGTTCCAGAATTCATTGCAATAGTTTTTTTGGTTCCCATCAAGGATTATTTGGGGGCGATGATTTAAATAGTTTGACAATTCGCCTGATCGAGAAAAGGGAAATCGAATGGATTCAGAAAAAGTTTTGGTGGTCAAGTTCAGCGTTATTTAATTACATGACATTGGATGGCAAATACTCAATCTTTAACTACACTCTTAGCCCCAACAGTCAAGACAAAACAGGAAACTGTGCTAATGCAGACTCTTTTGTGAATATTGATAATATTCTTTACAACCAAGATGGATTAAAACCAATTCATCGCATTCACTACATGAGCTATCATGCTAGTGATTTTGCTCGTTTGTGTCATGGCGAAGATATTAATATTTGTTATCGAGATGAATTTTTATATTATCGTTTTTTAAAACAACCAGAGAAAAAACCACAACAATTAAAACCACCAAGCTTGACAGCAAAAACCAATCGATTTATCAAAAAAGCTGTGAATAAAATTAAAAGAACTATTGCTTAAAGAATTTGACTGTGTGATAGTATTTTGGCATAAAATTTTCTTGCTTCGTCTTAGCAAAATTATATGATTAAAATTAGTATATGTATTCCTACTTTTAATCGAGTCAAACTCTTGCCATTTGCCATTGAAAGTGTATTAAAACAGTCCTGTCAAGACTTTGAAATAATTATTTGTGATGATGGTTCGCGTGATGGTACACCTAAATTAATATCAAAATACCAAGATAGCCGCATTAGATATATTCGCCACTCAAAAAATATAGGTAAGAGCAATAATATGCGGTCTGGTTTTGAGGCAGCAACAGGTGAATATTTTATTAAATTTGATGATGATGACAGGTTGACTCCAGATTTTCTCATACGTACTGCTAGTATTTTAGATCAAGACCCAAGCATTGATTTCGTCGGCACCGATCATTGGATAATCGATATTAACAATGTTCGAGATGAAGCTAAAACTCAAGAAAATTCTCGCCGCTGGGGTAGAAATAATTTAGCAGAAGGTGTTGTAGAAAATTTATTGGAAGTTGTATTTGTTCAGCAAAGCTTCCAAGTTGGTGCAACCTTATTTCGCCGCCGAAGCTTAGAAGAAGTAGGATTTATGCAGCCTAACTGGCAAAATTGCGAAGATAACGATTTATTTGTGCGGCTGGCGTTGGCGGGTAAAAAGGGTTATTACTTACCGGAGCTGCTGATGGAATACCGCGTACACGCAGAGCAACAAGGAATTAATCGAGCCATTCCTTACTTAAGTGATAAATTGCGGTATTTGAACAGTTATAAGTTTGACTCAGAAAAGCTAGAAAAAATCAGGTTACAGCGTCTTTCAGAAACACAGTTACTGTTAGGTTTGCGGCTGATTGAAAACGGCGAAACCCAAAAAGGTAGACAATTAATTTTAGCAAGTAAGTCTTTTTCTCACACTACAGCTTGGACAGGATTAGGGCTGTCGTTGTTACCTACAGGCCTAAGGGGAAAGGCTTTTGAATTGGTACGGAAAGTAAGGTGCAAGTCTTGAAAATGAGTTTTTCTTGGTGTCTTGGCGTCTTGGTGGTGATTTTTAAAACACAATTAAGGAAATAGCCTCGTTTACCTCAAATCCGGAACTTGCTTATCTTAATAAATATTAATCATACCCTAGATAGATTTCCCTCCATTACGCGATCGCGATTTTGCTAGATTCGTTATAGTCTATACATCAATACTGCATAGCCAGCCGGCGATGAGCAGCAAAGTTTCTTCTGGATCGACTCTCTCTTTGGCGTGTTTGATTACATCGATAGCTTCAAATCGGGTAGGAGACAGATTTATACAATCAATCAAAAATGCTCAATCGGAATATAAAAATTGGCACAAAAATAGGTACGGTATTTGCATTCAGTTTATCTATTATCGCCACTCTCGGCATCATTTCATATCGCACAACTAACGAACTAATTGAAAATTCCCACTGGCAAAACCATACTTATGAAGTTATTGGAGAATTAGATGATTTAGTCTCTCATCTCAAAGATGCAGAAACAGGACAAAGAGGCTATTTAATCACCGGAGATAAGCGTTACTTACAACCGTATAATCATGCATTGTCAAAAATTGGACAAAATATTAAACGCTTACGCAAATTAACAGCAGATAACCCTCAACAACAAATTAGATTAGCAAATCTAGAGCCAATAATTAATGAAAGATTAACTGTAGCTCAAGAAGGAATTTCCTTGCGTTCAAATCAAGGATTTGAGGCTGCAAAAAAACTAATATTGACGGATAGGGGTAAGATTTTGATGGAGCAAATCCGTCGCATAGCTACAGAGATAGAAACCGAAGAACGTCAATTATTACAACAACGTATTAACAAAACTCAAGCAGCTTCACGACGAGCAACAGATACTATTGTATATGGTATCCCTTTAGCATTTTTACTGTTAACTTCAATTGGTATTTATCTAACTAGAAATATTTCTAAACCTCTCCAAGATATCTCGCAAGCAACAGAAAAGTTGGCAGCGGGAGATTTATCTGTGAGTTTGCCTATTGACAACCGACGGGACGAAATAGGGATTTTGGCGCAGGCTTTTAATGAAATGACAGCCAATTTGCGTGAGAGCAATATCAGAAATAACGAACAAAACTGGCTCAAGTCTAACCTTGCTAAGTTTAATCAGATGCTACAAGGCCAGAGAAGTTTGGAAACTGTCGCTAGTACAATTCTTTCAAACCTAGCACCACTAATCGGTGCCCAACAAGGTGTTTTCTATTTGATGGACTCTCAAGCAGAGCAACCAACACTGAAATTATTAAGTAGCTATGCTTATCAAGAACGCAAGCATCTATCTAACAGATTCCGCTTGGGCGAAGGACTAGTGGGACAATGCGCCTTAGAAAAGCAGAAGATTATACTTACAGATGTACCTGATGACTATATTCGCATCAGTTCTGGTTTAGGAGAAGCCAAGCCATTAAATATTATTGTGTTACCTGTTTTATTTGAAAACCAGGTAATGGGAGTAATTGAGTTAGCCTCTTTTCAAAGATTTAGCGATATCCATCTTACATTTTTAGATCAGGTAGTTGAAGTTATTGGCGTAGTGCTAAATGCGATCGCTGCAGATCTTCGCACCCAACAACTGCTGCAAGAGTCTCAAGCTTTAACGCAACAGTTACAAATTCAGCAACAAGAACTCACCCTCACTAATCAGCGCTTAGAACAACAAGCCAAAGAATTACAACTATCGGAACAACTTTTGCAAGAGCAGCAGCAAGAATTAGAAGAATCTAACGAAGAATTGCAACAACTCAACGCCGAACTGGAAGAAAAAGCAGAACTATTAGCTTTGCAAAATAAAGAAGTAGAACGCAAAAACCAGGAAATAGAACAAGCAAGACTGTCATTAGAAGAAAAAGCCAAACAGTTGGCGCTATCTTCTCAATACAAATCAGAATTCCTAGCGAATATGTCCCATGAATTGCGGACGCCACTCAACAGCTTGTTAATATTAGCCAAATTTTTAGCAGACAACACTGAAGGAAATCTGAGTGAACAGCAAATCGAATATAGCCGCACAATTTACTCAGCCGGGAACGATTTGTTGTCATTAATTAATGAGATTCTGGACTTGGCAAAAATCGAATCTGGAACCATGTCTATTGATATGGATCGGATGCAATTGTCTGATTTGCGCGAACAAATAGATCGTACCTTTAGGCAAGTAGCAGCAGACAAAGGACTGAATTTCACGATTGAAATAGCTCCACAACTACCTGCTACAATTTACACAGATGTCAAACGGCTGCAACAAATATTGAAAAACTTGCTGGCAAATGCATTTAAATTCACCGAACAGGGCGAGGTGAGCTTACGGGTGTTTACCGCCAAACAGGGATGGAGTCCTGACAATGAAACTCTCAATCGTGCCAATACAGTCGTAGCTTTTGCTGTCACAGATACAGGTATTGGTATTACCCCGGAAAAACAGAAAATCATTTTCGAGGCGTTTCAACAAGCGGATGGTACTACCAGTCGCAAATATGGCGGTACAGGTTTAGGTTTGTCAATCAGTCGAGAAATTGCCCGCTTGTTGGGTGGGGAAATACAATTAGTCAGTCAACCGGGTGAAGGTAGTACATTTACGTTGTACTTACCACAACCGCTTTCCCCCGATCGGGAGGTTGGGAGATTGGGAGATGGGGAGAAGACTTCACCCCATCAAAAAGATCCCACTCCAGTAGTAGACGACAGAGACAATATCCAACCAGGCGATCGCACACTTTTAATTGTGGAAGATGATACCAAGTTTGCGCGTATTCTGCTAGACATGGCACGACAATATGAATTCAAGGGTATTGTTGCCCATAGTGGTAGTACTGGTTTAGCACTAGCCCAACAATACCAGCCTTCTGCCATCATCCTCGATGTTCGCCTACCAGAAATGGATGGTTGGGCGGTGCTGGATCGGCTCAAGCA
>JANZYY010000430.1 GCA_026419705.1 Fischerella sp. | reverse complement strand
ATGATAGTGTCATCATTTACTGTTTTGACGGCAATCCCCTTGTCTCGCAGGCAAGTAACCCATTCTTCATTATTTTTGATTGCATCAGAGTATATCCAAGCAGAGTTTTTTGGGTCAAGTTTCACTTCCACCCAACCGCCTTTTGTTCGTTTGCCAGTTACTTCCAACTTAGTGCCACTTTTAACGGTTTGCACGATATTGTTACTGGCGATCGCCCTTGGTTCGGAACGGATATTCGCTTTATTATAGCCAACTATAGCCAAGCAGTTGTGACCTATAGTTGTAGTTTCATGACCTCCTGAAATGCTGGCAGTAAAATTTTGCACATTCTTAACCAGAAATGGAGCAATTGCAGCAGCACTACCAGCCAAGATCGCGATAATCCCTAGCTGCAATAAATCGAGATTACTCGAGCTTCTTTGAAGGGAGAGGGGTTTAGGGGCTGCTGCTAGAGTTGGGGATAGAGAATTTGCGGGTGCAACGGCGATCGTTTTCTGCTGAGACTGAATAGATGGGAATTTGACAAGCTGGTGGTCAGGATTTTTGGGGTATTGTGCAGACTGTGGGTGGATACCAAGAGATTGCAATGCTTGCAGCACTTCTGTAGCGGTTTGATAGCGGTCTTTAAAGTGATAGCGTATCATTTTGGTCAGTACTGCTGCTAAATTTTTGTTGACAGGTACTAAATTATGCCAGAGGATTTCCCCAGTTTGGGCGTCTTCTTGCAAATCCATTGGTCCTACTCCCGTCAAAGCTTGAATGGCAATGATACCTAAAGCATAGATATCACTGTTGGGGCGGGGTTTGCCTTGTCCTTGTTCGATGGGCATATAACCGGGGGTGCCAATGGCTACCGTCGCAGAAAACTGTCCGGCTGCGTTTAACTCTGCGTATCCGGAGGGTGATGTTTCCGCGAAACCCACTTCACGTGTACGCAATCGTTTTACAGCCCCAAAGTCTACTAAAACTAATTTACGATCTGAGTCGCGACGAATGATATTTTCTGGTTTGATATCGCGGTGAATGACCCCTTGGCTGTGGACAAATTCTAGGATACCCAGAACTTCTATTAACAAATCAATCACTTCGGCTTCAGTCCACATTTCACCGGGAATCAGTTCATCAATGAGGGGGTGTCCTTCAATGAATTCTTGTACTAAGTAGAATTCTTGGTTCTCGTCAAAATAAGCCAAAAGTCGGGGGATTTGGTCGTGATTGCCCAACTTTTCTAAAGTTTCGGCTTCACTGTGAAACAGGCGCTTGGCTGTATTAAACACGGAGGGATCGGTGCTGACTGGCTTGAGGTGCTTGACTACACAAATTGGGTTTCCCGGTCGTTTTGTATCTTCAGCAATATAGGTTTCACCAAATCCTCCTGTTGCCAGAACTCGAACGATCTGGTAACGGTGGTCTAATAACTTGCCAATCATGTTCCCTCCCCACTGTTAACACCCAAATTTTCAGGATGGTAATAAATATCTCCAATCTTTTCTCAATAAAATCCGTTATCTTGAGAAAAGATTTGGATGTACAACCCATTTAATCAATACCGATTGTTAATTCTGCTTTCAATAACATTTTTTCATACCCATGCCACCGAAAATAACCAACTCGATCGCGTGGAACCAGGCTGAACTCCTCATGCAACCTGCTTTCATTCGCGTTGTAGATAACATTCGCAAGCAGCTGGATGTATCTGATTGGAAGGGAACATACCAGGATGTACTGATTTGGCCCCCAGACACACCAGATGACACAAAAGCAGTTGTAACAGGGCTTTTGCAAGAACTGGAAGCTGCTACACCAGAGAAAGCTGTGGAAATTAGAGAGACACTTGCCCATATGCCAGTGCCCCACCCAGGATATCACTTGTGTTTGCAGCGTCAAGAGCAACAAGTAAACGTTGATTTGTGGGAATTGTGTTATCAAGTGTGTTTTCTTGACTACAATCCTTTCATCAATGATGCAGTTGAGATTGATACTAGTTTAATCGATGAGGTCGGTGATGTGAACTGGCACAGGTTGGACGCCAAAGCGAGGGAGTTAGTCGAGCGGGTGTTTGCAAGTTTACCAAAGTGACCTGACCAGAACTGCTCCTCTCTTCCCAAGCGGAGAGGGGAGTTTTTTGAAGATGAGAAAAAGCGCGTGCTAGTATCAGGCAAAAGCTATCACTATGAGGATATATGGCTGAAGGTTAATTTAGACGAGATTAAACCTAAGGAACTGCTCAAAATAGCAATGGTTGAGGTACTTCCAGACTAAAAAGAGGTAATTTCTGATTGATTGGCAGAAATCAGAGAAGACATCGCCTTAGAAAAGGCAATTAAGCAAGGTGAAAATACTGAAACACTCAGCTAGCTAGCTGTGAAGCTATTTTCAAAATATTTGGAAACTAAAGGATGAGTGTGGAGTTCAGAAAAAGTTTTGAGAAAGATTTGGGTCATATTCGCGACGAAGCCTTGCTTCAAAGAATTAAGTTAGTCATTGAAGAGGTGGAGAATGCTGAAAATCTTAAAGATGCGGGTAATCTGAAAAACTCAAAGCTGACGGTGACTATTATCAGTCGGAATTGCAGACTACAGAATAGGTCTGACAGTATCTGAGGATGTGGTAATTTTTGTGAGAGTATTGCACAGAAAAGATATTTATAGGTACTTTCCATCAGGCAAAATATGCGATCGCTGTTTTACTGCTGTCAGTTTTTGGCAATCGGTTCGCAGTACCATTGAAGCGGAAAGCTATCTCTCCACGAGTAATTCTGCAATCATGCCTGTACGTCAAACTCTATCAAAGCCTGATATTCAACTTTCTTATTTAGAGTGGAACCAAGGTCAAGAACCTTTACTATTGCTACACGGTTTAGCCGACCATGCCCTAGTTTGGTCTAGCCTGGGAGATTATCTAGCAGCAGATTACCATATAGTCGCACCAGATATGCGCGGTCATGGGGAAAGTAGCAAGCCAGAGAAAGATTATCGCTTTGAAAGTGCGATCGCGGACATAGAAGCATTGATGGATAAATTGGGATGGACAAGCACTCATGTCGTAGCGCACTCTTGGAGTGGAAAATTAGCTTGCATTTGGGCAAGGCAAAATCCAGAGCGGTTGCGGAGTATGATTCTGGTCGATCCGATTTTCATCTGGAAAATGCCCAGTTTCCTGAGGATAACATTTCCGTTGTTGTATCGCCTTTTGTCGTTTCTCAAAACGATAGGACCTTTTGCCAGTTACGAACAAGCCGAACAACAAGCGCGTCAGTTAACTGAATATCAAGGATGGAGTCCCCTACAACAGCAAGTTTTCCAAGCAGGAATCGAACAAAAACAGGATGGAAGCTGGGGTAGTAAGTTTACAATTGCCGCCCGCGATCGCATTTTTGAGGAAGTCATGCAGATCCCCGGTTTCACAATCCCGATTCACACTCCCGCCCTGTTTGTACAGCCAGAAAAAGGAGTTAACCGCCAAGATTGGCAACTCAAGCCCTACAAAACATACCTGAAGAACTTACGTTTATGCAAAGTTCCTGGCAATCATTGGCCGTTTTTGAGTCAGCCAGAAGCATTTAACCAGGCTGTAGAAGCTTTCTTGAAGGAAAATAGATAACAGCACCAACGCGATCGAAATTGATGCCGAAAAATCTCGGATGAAGTATAAATGTGTCTAAGGTAAGGTTGAGTATTCAGTATAAGCAACAGATATCGCCGCACCAATTATGAAAAGTCAAATCCTAGCCATAGCCACATTTGCTACAATCAGCTTTCATCAAACTACTCTCGCTGCAAATTCAGAACATATAAGACAGTTGTTAGCAAGCAAGCAATGTCAAAACTGTGACCTCAGCGGTGCGGGGTTAATAATGGCTGACTTGAGTAATGCGAATCTCAAAGGAGCTAATCTGACAGGTGCTAACCTCAGCCGTGCTAACCTGAGTGGTGCTGATTTGACTGGTGCAGACTTAAGCGGCGCTGGTTTATTTGGTGTAAATTTGAGTGGTGCTAAGCTCAATGGGGCAATTCTAATCGGTACAGACTTGCGAAATACTTATCTAGTCAATGCAGAATTGACTGGCGTTAATCTCAACGGTGCTAACTTGCAAGGTGCATTTGGCATACCATTACAAATTGCCAAACCAGAAGCATTTTATGCTTGGGGTGTGGCTGAAGCCCAAAAAGGTAATCAGCAACGGGCTTTGGAATATTTTAGTCAAGCGATCGCTGCTAAACCTGATTTTGCTGGTGCTTACCTGGCTCGTGCTGTTGCTCGCTACCAACTATTTGACAGACAAGGCGCTTTCCAAGATGCCCAAATAGCAAAAAAATTCTTTACAAACCAAAACGATCGTGATGGAATACAAACAACACAAGCTTTGATTAAAGAACTGCAAACACCCCAAACTGCTAAGTTAGATCGTGGTAAACCTAGTTTGATGGACTTTTTAGAAAGCCTTACCTCTGTCTTGCTTCAATTCATGCCATTTTAGGGAGAGGGGGAGAGTGGGAGAGTAGAAGAATAACTACCATCAACCACCAACAAACAACCACCAACAAACAACCAGCTACTAACCACTAACTATTGACCAATGACTGTTTCTACTGAATTGTGGGAAGCAAATCAAGACATAGCGCAAGCTTGTTTATTGCATCCCTTTGTTAAGGGTATTGCTTATGGTACTCTCCCATCGGAGAAATTTGCCTACTATGTGGGACAAGATGCTTTTTTCTTGGAAGCTTTTGCCCGTGCTTACAGCATCGCCGCTGCGAAAGCGCCTGATTGGGAAGTTTTGATCGCATTTCACAATTTAGCTGATGGTGTGTTGCAGGAAATGCAACTGCATAAAGGCTATGCTGCTAAGTGGGGAATTGATTTGCATTCTGTACAACCTGGTGC
>JANZYY010000429.1 GCA_026419705.1 Fischerella sp. | reverse complement strand
TGGTTAGATGGAGTTGATGTGGTTCTAGAAACTAGCAACCCAGCTTTTGTACTGGCACGTCCCCCAGGCCATCACGCCGAAAGAGATTATGCCATGGGGTTTTGTTTATTTTCTAATGCGGCGATCGCTGCTTTCCATGCTCTGAAAAAACCAGGAATTAATCGTGTTGCTATCCTCGATTGGGATGTACATCATGGCAATGGTACCCAAGCAATTGTAGAAACTCACCCACAAATTGCCTATTGTTCTCTACATCAGTATCCTTGCTATCCGGGTACCGGTAAAACCACAGAGCGAGGTTTTCATAACAATGTGTTAAATTTGCCCATACCTCCTAGCAGCGATATCGGCATCTATCAGCCGGTTTTTGAAAGAAAGGTAGTTCCCTTCTTATCGGATTTTCAGCCAGATTTGTTAATAGTCAGTGCTGGTTACGACGCTAACGCCGACGATCCGCTGGCGATGATGAATCTGCAGCCCCAAGATTACGGTTTGTTTACTGAATATTGTTTGGGTATCACTCGTAAAATTATGTTTGGATTGGAAGGAGGTTATGATTTATCGGCACTTTCCCAATCAGTTGTCGCAACAATCGAACGTTGCTTGGTGTGAAGATTTGTAAATCAACTCGGCAAATCAGGCTCTTTGAACAAAAAAGAGCCTGATTGTGTTTCAAGCTTGGCTTCACGAAATATTGGCAAAAACTTATCCAATCTTTCAAAACAAAAAGTTCTAGGCATATCGCTAAAGACCTAAAGTTTTGTTAAGATGCATATGCTGGTACTTCAAAAAACGAAATTCAGCGATCAAAGCGTGAAGAAACAGATAGTACTGGCACCATCGAGTTCAAAACAGCAAGCTATGACCACCTACATTTTCTTCGACGAAGCCCTGCGCATGCTTGTAAATGCCTTTCTGGCATCTGTAGTTCTGCTAATTGCAGCTTCCGGTATTGGTTTGGCAGTAATTGAAACGATTGAAAAAACAAGCGAACGCCCAGCATCTCCAAGGCAGTTTCGTTAAACCCCAGTTCAAAATTTAACTTTTTGTCGAAAACCATTGATTGCTAGTGTTCACTCGCTCAAAAACCTGGGAACACTAAGTTACAGAGTCTCAAAGCGTTACATTTTTTACCCAAAAATCGAAAAACGTCAGTATATTCACTGCTATTGAGACCGGAGCGAAGGAGCAAACTACAATGGGTTTATTCGACAAAATGTTCGGCACACAAAGCCAAGTTCAAGACGCATTTACACCAGCAGAAGCTTTTGCTGCTGTTACCCTGGCTGCAATAACGTCAGATGGTTATCTTTCTGAAGAGGAGGCGCGTGCTATCTCATCTACGCTGTCTCGCATGAGACTTTTCAGAAGTTATTCCAACGACGTAATGATTAGGATGTTTGATAAACTCCTGGGACTGCTAAGGCGGGAGGGTATCAACACATTGTTAAATATAGCTAAGGAATCTCTACCTCAAGACTTACGCGAATCGGCTTTTGCAGTCGCTACAGATCTGGTATTGGCTGATGGAATCGTTACTCAGGAAGAACAAGGATTTTTAAACGATCTGTACCAGGATTTAGGTATTAGTAGTAATACTGCCACGCAAATTGTGGAAGTGATGTTAATTAAAAATCGAGGGTAATCTCTGTCATACATCCAAAATTACTTGCCAGACAATAATAGCAGAGAATGCGTGAAAATTAATGTTTGAATAAAAAAACAGGAGATTTTAGGTTTTAATCATAGAAGAAAGGGAAAGTGGCAGATATGTTTTCTATATGTACTTTCCCTTGATTATAAAGGCAAACTAAGAGCGCAGTTACTGCTGTGTCTTCAAGATAGACAATCAAAGGATGTTTTTAAAATCTTTGTGTTACTAGCCATGACCAGACATGCTGTTTGAAGCGTCTGTAGAATGTTGTCGATTCCACTTGCTGCGCGTCTGGTACAAAGGGTTGCATGCTTATCATCAAGTGTATTGATTTTTGGATAAATACCCTACTTCTGGTTAAAAGTCGGGGAGCTGTTTTTTGAGTTTAAAAGCTTATTGTGTAAATTCTTTACCTCTTGCCTGCAGCTTTCTGCCTTCCTATACTAATTTTGCATGAAGATGCGCCCTCCGCGTCAGAAATAAAAACTAACCACATAGACGCGTTTTATTCGGCTTCCTGGAGGGTAGGACACGAGGAGATATGGAGATAATTTAGCGCAGTTTCACAAAGAAACGGTATTAATATTAGATACAACGGTTGCCAAAATCATGCTTTTCGTTACAAAATTTTGGGCAGCGATATCATTTTGATGACTTTGTTGTGAAAATAATTAATTTAATTATTTGCCGTTATTTGATATAATCTGCGGCTAAAAAAAACAACATTGGCAAGAGTTTTTCGGTAAACAATTACGCCAAAAAACAGACATTTTGGCTACATATTGACTTTAAAAAAAAATAAAGTTTTGAACAACTTTACAAAAATAATTATGAGCAAAATAAAGACAGAAAAGCAGACTGATGATTTGTGCTCGGAGACGACGAATGGTAGCTCTGACAGAGAACGCCCAACAAAAACGACTTACTATACAAACTGTCGAAATTGCTCCTAACACAACGGCGATTCGTTCGCTAGATTGGGATCGCGATCGCTTCGATATCGAATTCGGGCTACAAAACGGTACAACTTACAATTCCTATCTCATCAAGGGCGATCGCATCGCCTTGGTGGATACTTCCCACACCAAGTTTCGCCACTTGTATTTAGAGACTCTCAAAAAACTGGTTAACCCAAAAGCGATTGATTACATAATTGTCAGCCATACAGAGCCAGATCATAGCGGCTTAGTTGAAGACGTTCTCCAGTTAGCACCAAGAGCCACTGTCTTAGCGTCGAAAGTTGCACTCCAGTTTTTGGAAAATCTGGTTCACGATCCTTTTTCTAAGCGGATTGTCAAAAGTGGCGATCGCATCGATTTAGGTCAAGGACACGAAATTGAATTCGTGAGTGCGCCTAACCTGCACTGGCCGGACACTATCTTCAGCTACGACCGCAAAACCCAAATTCTGTTTACCTGCGACGCCTTTGGGATGCACTATTGCAGCGACGACACCTTTGACGTCAACCTAGAGGCCATTGAACCCGACTTTCGCTTCTACTACGATTGCTTGATGGGACCTAACGCCCGTTCGCTGCTAAATGCGATGAAGAAAATGAGCGAACTGGGCAATATTAAAATCATTGCTAACGGACACGGGCCCTTACTTTACCACCATCTGGATGTACTCAAAGAGTGTTACCAGGGTTGGAGCCAAAAACAAGCCAAAACAGAAACCATTGTTGGCTTATTTTATGTTTCTGATTACGGGTATAGCGATCGCCTCGCCCAAGCAATTTCTCAAGGAGTCCAGAAAACTGGCGTTGGTGTGGAAACGATCGATCTGACAACCGCAGAGATCCAAGAAATCCAAGAACTAGCAGTTCGCTCATCTGGCATTATTATTGGTATGCCTCCAACTGCAAATGTTGCAGCCCAAGCTGCAATTAGTGCGCTCTTGGGTGTAGTCAAAGATAAGCAAGTCATCGGATTTTTTGAATGTTACGGCGGTGACGATGAACCCATCGATCCGCTGCGGAGAAGATTTGTGGATCTTGGCGTTAAAGAAGCCTTTCCAGCAATTCGCATCAAAGAAACTCCTTCCCCGGTTACATACCAACTGTGTGAAGAAGCTGGTACCGACTTGGGACAAATGCTGGTCCGCGAACGCAACATCAAGCAAATTAAGTCCATCGACGTTAATTTGGAAAAAGCACTCGGTCGGATTAGCAGCGGGCTTTACATTATTACTGCCAAGAAGAATGGAGTGCAAGGGGCTATGCTCGCTTCTTGGGTAGCGCAAGCTAGTTTACAACCTTTAGGGTTTACAGTCGCCGTTGCCAAAGACCGGGCGATAGATTCCTTGTTGCAAGTTGGGGATAAGTTTGTCCTCAACGTTCTCGAAGAAGGAAACTATCAGGAACTGAAGAAACATTTCCTCAAGCGTTTGCATCCTGGTGCGGACAGATTTGCGGGAGTGAAAACTCAAACAGCCAAAAACGGTTCCCCAATTCTCACGGACGCTCTCGCTTACATGGAATGCGAAGTTAAGAGCAGCATGGAATGCAGCGATCACTGGCTTTTATACTGTACCGTCACCGATGGTCGAGTTTCCAAACCCGACGGACTAACAGCAGTTCGCCATCGCAAGGTTGGCAATTACTACTAATGGGAAAAGGGTAAAGGTTAAAGGGGAAAGGAAGTTTTCATTTTTCTCCCCCTTAGCGCTTACCCATTCCCCCTTACCCAAGTCTATCCCTCTCCCCTCACGTAAATACCTATGACCAATTCCAATCCTCGCGACGTGCAAGTTTTACCAATTGCCACTAATACAACTGTGCTGCGAGCGCGCAGTTGGACACGCCTGCGCTTTGAAATCGAATATGCACTTGCTAGGGGCACTACCTCTAATTCTTATGTAATTAGTGGTGATAAAATCGCAGTTATCGACCCGCCGCCGGAGACTTTCACTTTAATTTATCTAGATGCATTGCGCCAGTGTCTGAATGATTGGGAACAGCTGGATTATGTCATCATTGGTCATTTTAATCCCAACCGCGTTGCAACTCTCAAAGCGCTTCTAGATTTGGCTCCAAAGCTCACCTTTGTTTGTTCTCTTCCCGGTGCTGCAAATTTGCGCGCGGCTTTCCCCAATCGCGACCTCAAAATCATCACCATGCGGGGGAAAGAAACTCTTGATTTGGGTAAGGGTCACGTTTTGAAATTCGTTCCTATCCCCAGTCCCCGCTGGCCGACAGGACTTTGTACCTACGACGAGCAAACGCAAATTCTCTACTCC
>JANZYY010000428.1 GCA_026419705.1 Fischerella sp. | reverse complement strand
CGGCAACAGCTGAATGCTCAACGCTAGAAATAATTATATGTTGTGGTTTAGCATATAACCGGGCAACACCCATAATCGCCAAATTGTCTGCTTCCGTACCCCCAGAAGTAAAAACGATCGATTCAGCAGGTGCATTAATTAAACCAGCTACCTGCATTCTGGCTTGTTCCAATACTGTTGCTGCCCGTTGTCCCCACTCATGTAAACTGGAGGGATTACCCCACTGTTGAGTGAGGACTGCTTGCATCGCTGCGATCGCTTCTTTTCGAGCAGGAGTAGTAGCGCTGTAGTCTAGATAAACTTGCATAGATTCTCCAGTAAAAACACCTTCGCACGGGCTGCTTCTACTTTCAGCTTATACAGTTAATTTCCCCAATTTTTACAATCTTGGATTTTCGCTTCCCTATGCGTTTAATAACCTCACGCCTTGGGAATCATAAAAGTGTTCTTAACAATACACTTTTATCTGAATACCGTGTATTTTTTCTCTACCCAATGGCGTTTTTCTTTTATCTTTGTCCTAATCCTAACTCTCACTGCTTGTAAACGAAGCCAATTTCAGAATAAATCTCCAGAACCACTACCCCAAGACCCATTTGTGCAAGTTTACTTTAACCATTCCGAATCTTCCCAATATCTAGAACCTTATCGTCAGCAAACTCGTCGGGGTGACAACTTAGAAAAATTGATTGTTGAAACAATTAATCAAGCTCAATCAACAGTCGATGTCGCAGTGCAAGAATTACGTTTACCTAAAATAGCACAAGCACTTGTAGATAGACAAAAAGCAGGCGTAAAGGTAAGAGTAATTTTAGAAAATCAGTATAGCCGACCTTGGAGTACTTTCACGCGAAATGAAGTTAATCAATTGGGAAAAAGGGAACAAGAACGCTATCAAGATTTTCAGCGATTTGCCGATCTTAATCAAGATGGTAAACTTAGCCACGAAGAAATTTATCAAAGAGATGCATTAGTAATTTTGGGTAATGCCAAAATACCCTTAATTGATGATACAGCCGACGGCTCTAAGGGTAGCAGTTTGATGCATCATAAATTCATAATTGTGGATAATCGCTTTTTAATTGTCACTTCTGCAAACTTCACTATGAGCGATATACACGGGGATTTTAGTAACCCTATCAGTCTGGGTAATGCCAACAATTTGTTAAAAATTGACAGTCCCGAATTAGCAAATATATTTACAAAAGAATTTAACATCATGTGGGGTGATGGAATAGATAGTCAGCCGGACAGTAAATTCGGATTGCAAAAACCATTGCGAAATCCCCAAACAATAAAATTAGGCGATAACAAAATCATCTTAAATTTTTCACCTACATCTCCTACTAAACCCTGGAGTCAAAGCAGTAATGGTTTGATTGAAAAAACTTTAAATCTAGCTAAAAATTCTATCGATATAGCACTGTTTGTATTTTCCGCACAGCGTTTAGCAAATATTCTGGAGTTACGCCATAATGCCAATGTGAAAATTCGCGCTTTAATTGAGTCAGATTTTGCCTATCGCCCTTATAGTAAAGCATTGGATATGATGGGAATAACTCTCAGTCAAAAATGTAAATACAAGGTAGGTAATTATCCTTGGAAAAATCCTATTAATACTGTGGGTGTACCTCTATTACCAAAAGGCGATTTCTTGCATCATAAATTCAGTATTATTGATAGTAAAACAGTAATTACAGGTTCGCACAATTGGACGGAGGCAGCTAATCAAAGCAACGACGAAACACTTTTAATCATTGAAAATCCCATAATTGCTGCTCATTATAAACGTGAATTTGAACGACTTTTTACTAATGCTAAACTAGGTATACCAACAAAAATTCAACAAAAAATTAAAACACAGGAAAAACAGTGTTCTCGGCAAGGACAAGTTTAACAAAACACAAAAATTTGCGTATTTAGACACTCGTGAATTTAATTTTATTTGTATCTTGGTGTCTTGGTTGTGAAAATAAATTTTCTTGAACCACCAAGACACAAAGACACTAAGTTGAATTAGGAAAAGCCAGCCAATCAAAGCAGATTTTTCACCTACTTTGTTGAAAGACCTGCTCACTCTATACCTATTTAAGCTTCTACCCAAGGTTGAATAATATCTATGCTTGCAGAAAGAGGAGACCGAGTCTTTGAGTTTTTACGATTAACTTAATACTAGTTAGAGATTAAATATCGGGGTGAATTTATGCAATCATCAGAAGAAATGAGAAGTAACAATGTAGAGCAAGTACCTGAAGAAAGCAAAAATAACAATGTCGAAGGATTGCCAGAAGAAATCAGAGGAGAACTACCTCGACCAGCTCAACAAATTTACGCTGCTGCTTTCAAAGCTGCCCAAAGCAATGGTATGAGTGAAGAGGGCGCTCGTCAAGTTGCTTGGAATAGCGTCAAGAACCAATTTGAGAAAGGTGCAGACGGGAAATGGTACGCTAAGGGTGAAGTTACCGCCCAACATTTCAAAGCTGTTACTTCCGGTGGCAATTAATTTCTTGTTACCCAAATGTTAAATTTAAGGCGGTTTGTAATTTTCACGAACCGCCTTTTGCCATCTGCAAGTTCAAGAAATACCGCATAATAAAAGCGTAATAAAATCAAGATTAACTGCTCCTATGCTGGTTGAAAAAGACAAAATCAGTATTCGCTTAATGCAAGACGATATACATGATTATAAGTTAATGGCAAAATGGCTGACTGACGATAAGGTTTTAGAATTTTATGAAGGTAGAGATAATCCTTTTACTTTAGACAGAATCATAGAAACATATCAACCCATAATTAAGGGGAATGATCCTGTTGTATCCTGTATTTTTAACTATCAAAATACCCCTATTGGTTATATACAGTATTACTATCTCAATGACTTAGATGACAGAGACAGGCAAAAGTATTGTCTGGACAATACTGATAATGTCTATGGTATTGACCTGTTTATAGGCGAAACAAACTATTGGAATCAAGGAATTGGCACGCAGGTGCTGTCAGTATTTGTAAACTATCTTTTTGAAGAATTACAAGCTGTTAAAATTGTCATCGATCCAGATGTAAGAAATACTCGCGCCATCCGCTGCTACGAAAAATGCGGTTTCCAAAAGGTGAAGCTATTGCCAAAACATGAACTGCATGAGGGAAAGTACCAAGATAACTGGTTGATGGCAATAGACCGAAAGAAATCATTACACTGATATAAGTTCCCTACTGGGATTGACTGCCCATTAGACAAATGACCGAACAAACAGCAAGAATCTGTATCCTGGGTGGAGGCTTTGGTGGTCTCCAGACTAGCCTGCGGTTAAGCCAGTTACCTTGGGAAGCATTGCCAAAACCTGAAATAGTTCTGGTAGATCGCAGCGATCGCTTTCTTTTTTCTCCTCTCCTCTACGAATTACTGACTGGTGAACTCCAAACTTGGGAAATTGCCCCTCCCTTTGAAGAAGTGTTACAAGGCACAGGTGTGCGTTTTTATCAAGCTGCTGTGTCAGGAATTGATATAAACCAGCGACGAGTACACTTACAGGATGGTCCAGAAATTGCCTACGACCGCTTGGTGTTAGCACTGGGTGGTGAAACGCCGCTAGACATGGTATCAGGAGCTGCATATCACGCTTATACTTTCCGTACAATTGCGGATGCATATCGTTTGGAAGAACGCTTGCGAGTATTGGAAGAATCCGATACAGATAAAATTCGGGTGGCGATCGTTGGTGCTGGTTATAGTGGTGTAGAATTAGCTTGTAAACTAGCAGACAGGCTGGGGCAAAGAGGACGCTTTCGGTTAATTGAACTAACTGACCAAATTTTACGAACTTCTCCAGAGTTTAACCGCGAAGCAGCAAGAAAAGCTTTGGAAGACAGGGGTATATTTATTGACCTAGAAACCAAGGTAGTTTCCCTGGCACAAGATACCATTTCCTTGGAATATAAAGGTCAAGTAGATACTATCCCTGTAGACTTAGTGATTTGGACAGTCGGAACGAGAGTTGCACCGGTAGTCCGAAATCTTCCTCTCAAGCAAAATCAGCGCGGTCAAATCACCACCACACCTACTCTCCAAGTCCTTGACCATCCAGAAATTTTTGCCTTGGGAGATTTAGCAGATTGCCGCGATGCCGAAGGACAACAAGTTCCCGCCACAGCCCAAGCAGCTTTCCAACAAGCTGACTATGCAGCTTGGAACATCTGGGCAACTCTGACTCATCGTCCTCTACTCCCCTTCCGTTATCAGTACTTAGGCGAAATGATGACACTGGGGATAGACAACGCTACTTTCACTGGTTTAGGCATTAAACTAGAAGGTCCTTTGGCTTATCTGGCTCGTCGTCTAGCCTATCTGTATCGAATGCCAACTTTAGACCATAAACTTAAAGTTGGTTTTAACTGGCTAGCTCGTCCTATTATAGAGACATTATCAAAATAATAAATGGTGCACCAAATTGAGGTGCTTAGCGTTTTGTCATCAAACACTGCGCTTGGCACCACATAAATTATTTCCAAAATCTAAAATCCAAAATAGTCATAGGTTGATGGAACGACCGAAAGTTATTTTTTTAGATGCTGTTGGCACACTCTTCGGCGTTAAAGGTAGTGTGGGTGACGTTTATAGTCAAATCGCGCGGGAATTTGGCGTCGAAACTTCTGCCGAAACTTTGAATAAAATGTTTCTCCAAAGCTTTAAAGCCGCGCCACCGCCTGTGTTCCCAGATGTCCAAGAACGAGATATTCCCCAGTTTGAGTTTGAGTGGTGGTTTCAAATCGCCTCCAACACTTTTAAACAAGCAGGGGTTTTGGAGCAATTTTCTGATTTTTCGGCTTTTTTTAGCGAAGTTTATATCCACTTTGGCACAGCCGAACCGTGGTTCGTCTATGCCGATGTCATACC
>JANZYY010000427.1 GCA_026419705.1 Fischerella sp. | reverse complement strand
TGCTAATATAGCAACTAACCCTAGTAATGTCAAGTACTTTGCTCTTTAATATTTGACAAATTTTTTGTAATTAGAACTAAACGCGTAGAAGGCGTTGCTGAATCAAAGTATGAATCCAATGTAGAGACGCGAAATTACCCTGCCCGAACGCCTGCGGCGTACGCGTCTGGTCAACGGTTTTGGCAGAAGCAACATCCTGCATCATACATGAAATTATTTTGCTTAATGCCAAAAGCATTGTATAGATGCGATATATCGCGTCAGGTACATCCCGATTCATACTGCAATTCAGCAATGCCTATTCAAGATTATAGATTGGGTAAATTTTTATTCCTTGAAAATTGCCTTTTAGCATTTGCCAAATTTTTTTAACGTACTGCTTTGCATAAAATCTTAGCTTTTTTAAACGCAGTGGCTCGCAGAATCAGTGCGGAGGTTCGCAGAGTATTTCATCATTGTATTCGCTACGAATTTATGAAATGTTGTACTTAGTTGTCGATTTGATAGCTGCTGATATTGATACTACTGCATTGCTTAATTCTATTTGTGCCAGTAGGATCACAGTTGACATTATTGAAATCTCACTGCAATGCTAAAGGTATTCACCTGCTTGTCTAGATGCTCAGACAGTACAATTTCAACTCATCGTTTGTTTTTCTAAAGTCGGAGATTGAATTTACCAGAGTTGACGAACCTAACTACTTTTATAAAGCTTTGGTTCAATCTTATTCCTTTTTACTAAAAACTTATGTCTTCTAGTAGGTCAGACAACAACCTAAATGCTGTTTATAGTTTGCTCGTTAAATTTATACTAAATATTCCGCAATTCCAAAAGTATAAAGTACATGATTTTACTGAATTTGTATACGGACGCGACTATGTATTTGAGCCAATAGAAAACTATAAAAAAGGATACATGACAGCGCAGTGTAGAGGTATTAGACGAGGTGACTGGATTATTTTACGAGACGACCGTTATTCTTATCGATATCAAGTGGAAGAAATTGATTACTACACAGAACCACCAGATATGTGGATAGCTTTACTCAGTTTGAAACAGGATTATTGCAGTTCATAAAAAACTTAATTTAGTAGCAAATTTTCAGAAAAACCTTTGGCGCAAGACATAAGTTGGGATCGCTCTATGGGGCTGAAGGGCTTGTAGGAGTATTACTTTTAAGTATGGTAAAAATGTAACTATTTTTTACATTTTCTGGGCAATGTCTCAAAACCAGTAATTATCTTGTCTTCGCATTTAACAGGATAAACGCGATTCACTTAAATCAATTTGTCACATGTCTTGCTTTTAGAGACTTGCAAATACAAAAGTGTCCAATCATCTCTTTTGTAGGTGAGACGAGTCGCAAGCTCGGGTAGGCGAGGAAGTATACCCTACCATCCGGGATGATTTACTTTTTGGAAACACCCAAGCAATAGGTGGCTGAATCTATAGATATAAACACTTTCTCTTCCTGACTACCTGGTCACGGGAATCGAGCAGCCTCCCGCTCTTGCTTCAGATCCGATCGCGATTTTGCTTTTTTTGGTGAAAACTATCATGTTTGGAATTTTTGCTTTTTGTTACTATTTTATATATTTAAATTTAATAAAATAATTTATTTTTTGATTTTTAAGGTTTAGACAGCTTTTAAGACGATAATTACTCTAATTACTCTAATTATTTTTCAATTAATCTAAATATTGCCCTAAATGATTTTGACAGACCCTTTATTTTCAGTTTCATTTGCACAATAATGACACTCTAAGAACTCATACATCGTCGTCACAGACGGTGTTGCAAGTGTTTGAGCCAATAATAAAAACCATTCAGAGGCAAAAACAGTGAAATTAGCAGTTTACGGAAAAGGCGGTATCGGTAAATCTACAACTAGCTGTAATATTTCCGTCGCTTTAGCCAAGCGTGGCAAGAAAGTGTTGCAAATCGGCTGCGACCCCAAACACGATAGCACTTTCACCCTTACCGGCTTCTTGATTCCAACGATTATTGACACCTTGCAAGAAAAAGACTATCACTATGAAGATATTTGGCCTGAAGATGTGATCTATAAAGGCTATGGTGGAGTTGATTGTGTTGAAGCTGGCGGACCACCCGCAGGTGCTGGGTGTGGTGGTTACGTAGTGGGTGAAACAGTAAAATTACTGAAAGAACTCAACGCTTTTGATGAGTACGATGTGATTTTATTTGACGTTCTTGGTGACGTTGTTTGCGGTGGTTTTGCAGCTCCTCTAAATTATGCTGACTACTGCATAATTGTTACCGACAACGGCTTTGATGCCTTGTTTGCTGCTAACCGCATCGCTGCTTCCGTACGGGAGAAAGCACGAACTCACCCACTACGTCTGGCTGGGTTGATTGGTAATCGTACTTCCAAGCGCGACCTGATTGAAAAATACGTGGAAGCAGTACCAATGCCGATTTTAGAAGTTTTACCTTTGATTGAAGATATCCGTGTTTCCCGTGTTAAAGGTAAGACTTTGTTTGAAATGGCAGATACCGATCCCTCTTTGAATTACGTTTGCGATTATTACTTAAATATCGCTGACCAACTTTTGGCACTTCCTGAGGGTGTGGTACCGCAAGATGCCCAAGACAGGGAATTATTCTCTCTGTTATCCGATTTTTATCTAAATCCGAATAAACCACAGGTTCCTAATCCGGAAGAAGAATTAGACTTGATGATTGTATAAATCATTTTTTCTCAGGATGGGAATATGGCTTTCTTTTACAGTTTTACAGATTCGCTGAAACAGAAGTGGTTGCAATTTTTCCAGATCAATCGCGATTGGATTAAGCTGCACATGCAGGTGGAATCAGTTTATACACCTGATGGTGGTAAGCGACCGCCTTCTTACCTCATCCTGGGAGTGGTTAACGCGCTGGAACCGAAGCTAGCGCAGTTGATGCTGCCTTTTTCCAAATTAAATCCTGATGCTGATACCCTAGTTGAGGTGCTGGATTTAAATTTCGATCCAGACATTGCTTTGGGGAACAACATTCCCAAAACAGAAGGCTCGCAACCAGACAGTGAGTCAGCAGCCGTCATGGAAGAGAAATCCCATGATGAAACATTAACAACATCTCAGACAAATGGTTTTGGGAAAGATGCCATTGCTGACGATTTGGATGTCACTTACAACCATGAAGAAACCCTCATGGTACCTGATACGATGCTGCGGGATGAACTAAGGGCAATGGCTACAGAAACTCTGAGTGCTATGGATGATAGTTCATCACTCCAAAATCCCAAATCAAAAGATGAGTTTGAGCAAATGCAGGAAACAGATGCAGTTGACGAGTTTGGTGATATTTCCTTTGATGGGATCAAGGAAGTAGACAGCACTATTTCCGCTACAACTGCACCCAATGAGAATGAATTTGCTGACGTGTTATCAGATGTTTGGGGTAACGAGACAGTTTCTGTTAAGGGTGAAACAAATACAGATATTTTTTTAGGGGAAGAACTGTCAACTAACAGTTTGGAAGACTCGGAAATTGCCAGTCTTTTCCCCAATACATAAATGCAGAGTTAGGAGTTTGTCTTTTGTCTTTTGTCGGAAGCAAATGACAAATGACAAATGACTCTTAACTCCAGTTTAAAAATCATGGGGAGAAAATACCAAAATGACTCTTGCTCAACCAGAAGCTTTAAACTTTGAGTGTGAAACTGGGAATTATCACACTTTTTGCCCAATTAGTTGTGTGGCGTGGTTATACCAAAAGATTGAAGATAGCTTCTTTTTGGTGATTGGTACAAAAACTTGTGGCTACTTCCTGCAAAATGCTATGGGGGTGATGATTTTTGCGGAACCCCGTTATGCAATGGCAGAGTTAGAAGAAGGGGATATTTCAGCACAACTGAATGATTACGAAGAATTAAAGCGGCTGTGTTTGCAGATTAAGCGCGATCGCAATCCGAGTGTAATTGTTTGGATTGGCACCTGCACTACTGAAATCATCAAAATGGATTTGGAAGGCTTGGCTCCCAAGCTAGAATCAGAAATTGGTATCCCTATTGTCGTGGCTCGTGCCAATGGTTTAGACTATGCTTTCACCCAAGGGGAAGATACGGTGTTAGCGGCGATGGCTGCACGTTGTCCGGATAAAGCCCCTGTGGTAGAAGCAGATAAAAACGAGCGCAACGCGATTCAAAAACTGCTCAATTTCGGTAAGAAGAAAGAAGAAGTCGCCCAAGAAGAATCCGAGTATGTGGATCACCCTCCTTTAGTACTATTTGGTTCTCTCCCCGACCCCGTAGTTACTCAACTCACCTTAGAACTGAAAAAGCAAGGGATCAAAGTTTCTGGCTGGCTACCCGCCAAGCGCTTTACAGAACTACCTGTAATTGAAGAAGGGTATTATGTCGCTGGTGTCAATCCCTTCCTCAGCCGCACTGCTACAACTTTGATGCGGCGTCGCAAATGCAAGCTGATCGGCGCACCCTTCCCCATTGGTCCTGATGGTACTCGTGCTTGGATTGAGAAAATTTGCTCGGTATTTGGGATTACCCCGAAAGGTTTGGAAGAACGGGAAGCCCAAATTTGGGAAGGTTTAGAAGAATACGTGAAACTGATTCGTGGCAAGTCTGTATTCTTCATGGGTGATAACTTGCTGGAAGTTTCCCTGGCACGTTTCTTGGTGCGCTGCGGTATGACTGTGCATGAAATTGGTATTCCCTACATGGATAAGCGCTACCAAGCTGCTGAGTTAGCTTTGCTGGAGAAGTCTTGCAAGGAAATGGGCGTACCCATGCCAAAGATTGTTGAGAAGCCAGACAACTACAACCAAATCCAGCGAATTTATGAGTTACAGCCTGACTTAGTCATTACTGGTATGGCTCATGCTAACCCGTTAGAAGCACGCGGTATCAATACCAAGTGG
>JANZYY010000426.1 GCA_026419705.1 Fischerella sp. | reverse complement strand
CATAGATCCTATGTTTCATCAGCACATTACTGGGCGTGCTTGTCGAAATTTAGACCCAGTACTGACTTCAGAATCTTACGTACAGCAGTGTTTTGCCTATCACGCTCGACAATGTGAATATGCCCTCGTGGAAGGAGTAATGGGGCTGTTTGATGGAGTGACTATAAGAGGAGGAGAGAAACAGAACCAGAGAACCGGAGAACCGGAGAACTGGAGATGGAGCCAAAGAAATTCTTATTTCCTTCCATCTGGTCATCTCCCCATCCCCCACTCCTCTTTCGCCAGTACTGCTCACATAGCAAGGCTGTTAGATTTGCCCGTATTATTGGTAATTGATTGCAGCCGCTTATCTGCTTCTGCAGCAGCGATCGCCCACGGTTATCGCTGCTACGATCCTAGAATTAAAATCGTCGGTACAATCTTAAATCGTGTCGGAAGCGATCGCCACCTGCAATTGCTCAAAGATTCTCTAGAACCCCTACAATTACCTATTCTCGGCGTATTGCGAAGACAAGATGGCATTACTATTCCCGAACGCCATCTCGGTTTAGTACCTACAGCAGAACTCCCTCAACTCAATGCTTTGATCGATCGACTCGCCGAGCTCGGAGATACTTGCTTTGAGTGGGAAAAATTGTTACCGCTACTCAAATCAGAAACCATAAGTATTCACCCCATCACCCCTACCCGGAGGGCGTTTACACCCCATCACCCCATCAGGCCATCTCCCCTTCGAGTGGCCGTCGCCCGCGATCGCGCTTTTAATTTCTACTACCAAGACAATCTCGATTCGTTACAACAGCTAGGAGCAGAGTTGGTTTTCTGGAGTCCTTTGGCAGATACTGGACTACCAGAAGGTGTGCAGGGAATGTATTTTGGCGGTGGTTTTCCGGAGGTCTTTGTTCGGCAACTTGCGGAAAATACGTATGCTTTGGCAGCAGTTAAAACAGCTATTTTGGCGGGCATGCCCACAATTGCCGAGTGTGGCGGGTTAATGTATTTGTGCCAGCAAATAATCGATTTTGAAGGTAAACCTTGGTCAATGGTGGGAGTGTTACCCACAACAGCAGTAATGAGTGAGCGTCTGACTTTAGGATATCGTCGCGCCGTTGCCTTGCAAAGTAGTTCGTTAGTTAGTATAGGAACAACAGTTTACGGCCATGAGTTTCACCGTTCCTATCTCATCTCAAATTCCCATCAGCCATTGTTTCAAACTTATCGTTACGATACCGAAGAACTTATAGGGTATGAGGGATGGGGAGGAAATTTCAGCTCCCCTCTATTATTGCCTAACAAGGGGAGAAAAGATAGTATTGCTTCTCCAGAAGAAGGTGGGGTAGTGTTCGCCAAACCAGTAATCTTGAACACAGCAGAAAGCTATGGCTATTCTTTTCCAGAGAAGTTAGGAGGAGCTAATCTCAATCTTCATGCTTCCTATATTCACTTGCATTGGGGTGCAAATCCACAAATTCCACAGCGGTTTTTAGAGCATTGCCTTGGTTTTGCCGTTAATTTTTAGTTAGTAGCAGATAATACCACCTGTACCGCCTTGGTCATTAAGAACCGGGCTGCGGGAAAATGCCTAATCAGGGGTAAGGTCATCACTCTGGGGCGTTTTCAAACTGCTTGTGGCGCCTCCAAGGTTTGCAGATCGCCCTAAATTCTCCTTCCCAAGCAGGGTGGTTTCATACAAACACCAGAAAAATGAATTAGTCCCTTTCCACCCAGAGATATTTAGAGATATTTATGTTCGCGAACCACCCTGCTACTTATCTACACCCCTATACTCCTACATTCCAGTTAAAGAACCTTGCCCAAAAAATTTCGGAGGTTCGGCGAGGGTATAAACTTGGGTTTCGTTGGCGATCGCCTCTCTAAGATGCAATGGCAAGTGTAACATTCCTAAAAGCGCAATTCCATCTAACATCCGGAACCCACCGCTGGTTTTTTCCTGCAGCAGCTGGTCTATCTTTTCTGGGTCGGGTCGGATATTGATTTGAACCTGTGAACCCAGGATAAAACCCCATGGTCTGCCATAGGTGCAAGTGTGACTGCTATAAGATTGCACATTCGGAAAAACTGCATTTAGAGTTTTTGCCAAACGAGCGTGGAGGGTTAATTCTCCTGGTGAAACAGGCCCTGCTTGGACGACAAAAAACCCTTTTGGTGACAACACTCGCCGGGTTTTCTCAAAATATTCTTTGGTGAATAACTGAAATGATGGTCCTGATTCAATGGGATCGCTGAGGTCAGAAATAATTACATCCCATTCTTCATCTGTGGTATCTAAAAAGTCAACAGCATCCGCAATGATCACATGTAGGCGGGGATCGTCAAAGGCATTCTGATGCATTTCGCTCAGGTGTTGCTTGCAAGCTTCCACTACTTCGGCATCAATGTCAATCATCACGACCTTGTCTACTGTCTGCCATCGCAGCACTTCCCTAGCTGTAGCTCCTTCTCCGCCACCCAGAATTAATACCTTACGTGGTTCGCCGTGAAAAATCATAGCAGGATGCACCAACGGCTCATGGTATAAAAACTCATCACCGGTACAAGATTGCCATTTGCCATCTAGAACCAGTGCTTTGCCGTAGTTTCCCGTGTCTACGATATACATTTCTTGGTATGCAGTTTTCTGGTAAGCAAGTACTGCCGTGACTCCATGTGCGTATATATCCCAAGGAGTAATGTACTCGTTTAACCACAAATCCGCTTTTACATCGCTACCTGGCATAAAATTACTCTCTCTACTTTCTGGATTGATTGGGCTGATTGGGCGATCGCTAAATGCACTTTGTGTCAGTCAATTTTTGACTTCATATCTGTCTTGAAAGTTGGGCATGGAGTATTGGAGATTGGGTATGGAGAATAACCAGCAACCAACCACCAACCACCCATTTGATTGTGCAAGATTATGATGAACTGCACTGTATCTAATATTCAGTCGCGTTCAAAAATGTAATTTTACCCCACCTCGCTTGATGCTACCTCTCCCCACGAGTCCGGGGAGGGGAAAAGAGGTGGGGTTTTAAGTTTAAGTACGCAACTTGTAACTGTGAGCTAGATCGACCACAGATAATGAAAGTAGACTTTCCAGACAGTCACTCATGTGATTTCATCAGGTGAAAAAGCACGAAAATCGTTTATGCTTGTTTTTCTTCCTCTTTCCTTTTGCCTGTTGGCTCTTTCAAGACAGGTTAATTTGCCAACAATATCATGTATTTACCAGCAGTGTTTGTTCCAACTGCTTGATTGTTGGTTCAATAGTGGGCGATAACTTACCCCGAGGAAGTGTCATCATGACATGGTTGTTAGCTTGAAAAGCTTTGACAAGATACTCACAAGCTTTTTCCGGATGTGTATGTTGACCGCAGGTAAACACATCTACTGCTATGTAGCCGTTTTCTGGCCAAGTATGAATCGATATGTGAGATTCGGCTAACAGTGCTAGTGCAGTCACTCCGTAAGGTTCAAACTGGTATGATATCTCTTTAAGCAGAGTAGACTTGGCTGTCTTAGCAGCTGCTTGTAAAGCCTCTCTAATAAACCCGATATCATTGAGTAAACCGATTGGACAGCCATACAGTTCTAAAATGCAGTGTCTGCCAACAGGAACCGAAGAAAATTCTTCGGGGGGGTAAGATTGCTTTTCCAATTCTTCCACCTTTACAACAACTAACGAAACATCAACCCCAAAATGAATCAGGCTACTTCTTGGACTTTGAAGTTCGCCGCGAGACTTTAGATTTTTTATGCTTTTAAGCACAGATTTATAATTATTACATAAAAGCAGAAATTAAATACAGAAATTTTGATCGGTGTCGGGATGAAGATAGATGGGTTGGTGTGAATAAACGTTGTTTTCGGTAGTAATACCAATGTTCTTGAAAGGTGAAACATATCTTAGTTGTACCAAACATGCTGTGGCAAGTCTGGTACAAAATTTACTGAGTGGGTAATAGTGTTCTACCCCCTATGCCTAGTCTCAATATCCAGTATAGAAGAACTCCTCGATCGCATTTTGGCACAAGTGCGCAACGGGCTACAAGCTCAATTCAGAAATACAGATGTAGAAACGAGTTTTAGAAAATATTACAAAGCTAAAGCAATTAGCAATAAAAAACACGACTTCGCTAAGCAAATCTAGTAAAAACGACGTTTTTACATAAATTTATCTATTTTTAATTCATTCAATCGCTAACATATGCTAATTTTAGCAGCGGTACTGTTGAAAAAAGAACGGTTATTGAAGTAATTGCAAATCTGATGATGTAAATACCCATTTTTTTGGGAAAATTGCATCCTCAAATATAATATTGTTAACTGATTGCATGAATACTGGTGAATTTAAGACTAAGGAAAATGGATCTAATCATCGAGGCACGGTAATCTGTGGTTGGTGTTGCTATGATGCCAATCCTGTAGGAGTGAAACACTGTCAAAAGTGCGGCAAGCCTCTTGTGATTACTTATGCACCCACCAACGATAGGGTTGGCAAATTCAATTCTACCTCTCGTCTGGGTTGGCTAGCTCTTGCTTTGGTGTTGTTGTTTGTCAGTGGAGGAGGTTATCTGATCTGGCAACAATTGCAAGTTTTAACGACTACCAGCAGTTTGAATAACTTATCAGATCCCACTTCTTCAGACATTCGCCTTTACGATTCTATGAAGGAAGTCTTGAATGTGCCAGAAGGTACATTCAACTATGGCGGTGCCAGAACCTTGGCGTCCCTGACTGCTCAAGGAACACACAAAGCAATGAACCAAGCTCATCCAAATTTTCACCTGCGCTACACCGAACCCTCTAACAACAGTCCAAGTTCTCATACAGCCTGTCTCTTATACACATCT
>JANZYY010000425.1 GCA_026419705.1 Fischerella sp. | reverse complement strand
CTTCACTTAACAACACTCCTTGTAAATCTGCACGGCTCAAGTCTGCACCTTTGAGATTTGCCCCTGTCAGGTTGGCACCTCGCAAGTCAGCACTGCGAAAGTCAACACCTTGTAAGTTGACATTCATTAAATTTGCACCACTGAGGAAAGCACCAGCCAAAGATACTTCACTCAATCTTGCCCCCATTAAATTAGCACCGCGCAAATTGCCACCTCGCAAGTCAGCACCTGTTAAATCTGCTTGCATTAAATTCGCACCCATTAAATTCGCCCGCAAGTCCGTTTCTTGTAGGTTGGCTCCCATTAAATTCGCGCCTTCTAAATGCCCACCTTCGAGTTTAGAACCAGCGAGATTTGCACCAACAAGGGTAGCACCAGCAAAATTAATGCGGTTTAAATCCAAGTTTGATAAATCCTCATCTTCTAAATTTGCCCCTGCTAGGTGTTTGAGCTTTCCTGATTTAATAGCTTCTATGTTCATAAAATTTATCAAAAATTCTCTTCGTGTTCTTTTTGTCTTTGTGTCTTTGTGGTTCGTTAAAAGAAATATTTAACTACAAAGCTACCAAGAACAAAAAAGATTTATCTTGAACGTAAATTTCGATTTAAATCAACTATAGTCTTGCCTTCGCCGTCTAATCGAGAATCCAACAACCACATACCAGCACTGACTTTAGGTGTGATCGGAGGCAATTCAATTCCCTGTTGCAAACCCATGACTAATAGCGCCAAAGTATCTATCAGTTTAGGATCAAAACGCCGTGATTGTTGTTGTCTGCATTCTTCTAATGCTTGAGCAAATATTTCTTCCCGACTCAACTGTGTTGATTTTTTCTGATTGACTCGCCACTGAAAATCAGCAACTAACGCTAAAATCCTCGACTCTAGAGGAATTTCATCGCCAGTTAATCCCGCTGGTCCTCCAGTCCCATCCCACCACTCAGTTTGGTGAGTGATAATTTGTGCCACCGCCCGCAGTCTTGGCATGGTTCGCAGCACTTGCGCCCCTGGTACTAACGGGCAAGTTAGGGGACAGCTTGGTGCTTCTTCTTGGAAGCGGCTTGATGTACCAGGAGTCAAGACACTTTCTACCCTTTGCAATGGATCTATGCGATGTAACAAACCGGCAAGGCGCAATCTTTTTATCTGCCACGCAGGTAAATCTAATAACTGCCCGATTGTTTCCGCCAGCGCCACAACTTCTGCTGCTGCCATTGGATTGGTAATATCGGCAGCATCCATAATTTGTGCCATTCGCAAAAAGGCCTGGATTTCGTTGGAAACTAAGTTACGATCCAAGGCTTGTTGTCGTGTAGCTGTGTCTACAGATATGTTTACCTGCCCAGCCTGCAGATAGTCGACTACACGAGAGACCACCGCGCTTAGTTGTTCTGGTGTGGCCAGACTAGGCTGAATTGAGTCTTGACAAGCAGTGAGTTGTGCGGCTAGTTCCGGGTTGTAGCGTTGAATGTGAGCGATCGCCAACGCGGCTGTTTCTTTGACTAATTCTGGTTCAAACGTCCACAAGCCATAAAATTTTCTTTCTAAGTCCGATCCAGGCAGTCCCGCAGAACCATAATCAGCTTCTGATAGCTCTTGACAAATTACCATTGCCGTGTATCTTGACGATAAGATAATTAAGTGCCATTCCCGTGACACTGGATCGGTTGGATCTAAGGCAACTAAATTAACATTAGGTAGTTGACTGGTAGGATGTTCTGCCCAACCAGTATCCGGAGTTGCCATGATGGCTATTTGACAAGATTTTTTGGCGATGTCTGCATATCGTTCTGCTTCTTGCAGATACCATTTCCCCTGCTCAAAGGCGGTGATGACCAAGGGTGAGGTGACATCGTTTAGTATATGGTCTTCCAAGGCATGGCACAGAGCAACCAGGGTGTTTTTGTAATATACCCCAAATTTAATCGGTCTTTTGCTATGGCGATGGGCAATTTCCAGTTGTTGGAGTATGGAGCCTTCTAACATGGGGATTTATGAAATGAACCGCACAGACGCAGGCAGAGAAAATTTTTAATTGGTAGTTATGACTTTATAGTTTACTTTTTCAGGCATAGGTTAGGCTATATACTAAAGTGCTTTGACACAAAACTACGCCAAGGCGCCAACAGCAGCGAGCACGGCTTTTTGTGCGAGAGAATCATCCGTATTAAACATTGAGAGCAATGGTATTACTTATGATTTAAGGACGGGCATATTGTTCGTTCCACAATAGTCTATGAAACACTTATCAACTGTTTTTCTTTCGCCTCAATGGGTGCGGAAAGTGCTTCTTCTAAATCTGCACAACCCAACCTTTCTTCTAAAATTTTCATCACTTCGCGCCCGAAGTCGTTGGGGTTTTGTCGCCAAGCTTGTAAGCAAACTTCCCCAAAGAAGGAACCAAGCGGTTCGGGGTTCCACAATAACTTTTTGGCTGTCCATGGCATCAAGCTCATAGGATTATACCCTGGTTTGAGAATGCCTTGTTTGAAGGCGTACTCTTCTAAGTGGGTATGCGGTTGCAGTCCGATAAAAAAGATGGCGGGTTCAACTTTATCTGCACCAAAGATGCGTTCGAGTTCACGATGATAGGCGATAGTTTGGCGAATTGTTTCTGGGCGTTCGTCAATCACATTAAAGGAGTAATTGACAGAAACTAAGTCGTGAAACCCAGCAGCTTTTAAGTCTCGGCAGTTTTGCAAAACTGTGCGGAGATTATAACCCATCCGCATTTTTCGCACTAATTCTTGAGAACCGCTGGTGATACCAATTTCAAAATAATTCATCCCAGTTTTTACCATCAAATCACACAACTGGGGTGTGAGGTTATCAGCTCTAATGTATGCTGCCCAATGAATATCTGTAATCCCAGAATCGACGATTTTTTGTAAGAGTCCAACAGCATCATCAATAAATTTCCGGGCCGGGATGAATTGAGCATCAGTAAACCAGAAGTTGCGAACACCGCGATCGTATAGTTGTCGCATTTCACTAACGACTTCATCGGCGGGGTTAATGCGTACTTGCTTACCTTCTACGACAGTATAAACGCAGTAGCAACAGTTATGGGGACAACCCCGTTTAGTTTGTACGCCAATGTAAAAATCTCCGTCTTGCAGGTAATATTTAAACTCTGGCCAGATTGTTTCAATATAGTCGTAGTTACAAGCGGTTTTCTCCAGTGGTGTAGGTTGTTCGTGGATCAGGCGATCGCGTGGTTGCTCTTCTCCTACCACATAACACCGTTCATCCCGAAATTCGCTCCCACTTAAAAGTTTTGTTAGCAAGGTTTCGCCTTCTCCTACAGAGACAATAGTCCCTTTTGGCAAACTTTTACCTAACTGTTCGTAAAATACGCTGACTGCACCACCACCAACAATTGCTTGGACATCTGCATGATATTTGCGAGCGCGTTTTAGTCCGCGTTTAATTAATCTGAGATTGCGCCACAGTTCTGTATAGTAAGCTGCGAGAACACGTAAGCTGCCTAATGCTCCTTTAAGTTTCACCAAAGGATTTTTGGCGTAGTAGAATTCAAAAGCGTACTGCAGTGGATTACCACCGCGTCCGCCTACTGGGGCATAGATTTGAATATCTCGCCAAGAAAAAACTAGCAGTGTTGGTTGAAATTCATCTATACAGCTATCTAAGGCAGAAGCATAATCCAAAGGTGGGACTGTTCCTAAATCAAAGATGCGCTGTTCAATATTAGGAAACAGTTTATGGACGTGATCGCTAAGATAGACAACCCCAATAGGGAAGATGGGGTTACACGGAAGGCGAACGTAGAGAATTCGGTTTATAAATGTTTTAACTTCCATCTTGCCGTTGTTAGGGGGTAAGAGAGCAAAATCGGGTTTTATAGCTGATTTTGGTTTCTGTCTTCAATCGCAATTATCCTTGACATTTAAGAAATTTATTGGTAATAACGCCTTTGATTTAGGTGCTTGTGAAAGCAGATAATGTTGTTTTGCCCCACAAATGCATAGCATTGATAGTATTTTATGAAAGTAATAGATCCATAACTTTACAATAACATCGAGTTTATTATTAAAGCGATGCTTGATGCCTATAAGTTTTAGGACAGAAGAAACAAAAATAGCTCTTAAAACCCAGGGAAAGCAAAAAGACAGCAGCAAAACTCGAGTAAAAACGATCAATTGAATGGTTCACGCATAATGTATAATTGCATAAAGAGCATAAATTTTTACGAAATTTTCATAACTACAACCTACCTTTAGATAGAAATAATGTAGAAAATTTCAGTTGGTAGTCGGGGTTACAGCAACTGGGGATCAGCCGATGTTAGCTTGGCTAATGTAAGATAAAATTGTGGCGTAAAGCTCCTCAGCAGTTATGGCTCAAATATTAGATCCTCTACCACCGGAGCAATCGAGAAAGATTCTCTGCTGTTACGTTAATGCCACGAGCAAAATCCAGGTGGCTCGCATCTCGAATATTCCTAACTGGTACTTTGAAAGGGTTGTTTTTCCCGGACAAAGACTAGCGTTTGAAGCTCCTGGTGAAGCTCAACTTGAGATTCATACGGGCATGATGGCAAGTGCAATTCTATCGGATAAAATTCCGTGCGATCGCCTTGCGATTAATGAACCTAATAGTCATGAGTTTGACCAAGACTCAGAACTAACAGGTGACAATATCCATAACAAGCAAATTGTGCAGCAAATTAAGACAAAAACCGATGATACAACAAAACCCTTAACAATTGCTGGTTTCGCATCCTTTGATTAAAAAAACAGTTAAATTATAGGGTTGCTGAAATTAGCAGCCCTTTTTTATTTTTAGTCAATAGTCATTAGTCAAGAGATTAGTGGTTAGTGGTTAGTAGTTATTCTCCTCATCTCCCACTCTCCCCATCTCCCCCAGAACCCCACCTACAATCATTAGTATGGATCTACCC
>JANZYY010000424.1 GCA_026419705.1 Fischerella sp. | reverse complement strand
AGATGTGTATAAGAGACAGACCCGGAACTCCTATGTCTAAGCTTTGTGCATTACCAGTTGCTAGACGGGTGTGTAAAACGTCTTTACCTGTGAAGCTAGTTTGTAAGTCTAAACGTATCCTATTTTGGAAGACGGTATTGTTATCATCATCGCTACCAAAGGAGTCTGTCAGAGCAAAAATAGCTTCACCAACTAGCTTGGTGGTAGTTGAAAATTGGTTAGCTTCCAGTTCAGCAGTACGTGCTTCTAATGTGTCTACACGACCGCGTAAGGTTGCCAGTTCTGCTGAAAATTCTTCTTGCAACCGCTGCAAGGTAGCCAAATCTTCTTTGGTGACCAATTCAGCTGTTGCTGTCGCAATTAGTTCATTGACCCGATCCAAACAGGCATTCAGACCTGCGGCAAATTCATAACGGGTCATGGGACGATTACCGCGATAGGTGCCGTTTGGGTAACCTGCTATACAACCGTAGCGCTCAACCAGAGACTGTAATGCCTGAAATGCCCAGTCAGTTGGCTGTACGTCGGAGAACTGGGATACAGATGTTACTTGGGATTGAGTATTATTAGCTGCTTTCCCTTCGTTGCTATAACGATTAACTTGTTCTAGGACGTTAACTTCAACTTGTGGTTGTGGTTGCGCTTGAGCCAGAATTTCTGGCTGTTGAGGAACTTCTATACCAGAAGCTGTAAACGCAGTCTGTACAGAAGTGCCTTCTTGTTCGGCTGCTGATAAATCTGCCTTTATCTGTTCAGAGGCGGTGCTACTAGGAGCGGCGATCGCCGTTGTTGAAACCAGCAGTGCGGCTCCTAAAACTGCTGGACTTACCACTAGGGATTTCCACAAGATATTAGACATTGTTCCTGTTCTCCTCACACCTCGTTCTATTGGTAACTTCAATTTGCTGCAACTATTGCTGAAAATTTGACTTCTTGTTGAAACCTGTGGATGAGGCATACTTGCCGATACGCACTATTTTAGTTTTTGCTAAGCTAAACTGCGGAATTGAATTCAGGTAAATAAAGTTATGTGATTAACTTATGCAAAAACATATTTTTATTGTTTGTATTGTTTGTCATTATAAAACATTTGACACAGATGGCAATACATCTAGGTTCGCAAATATAACTGTCACACATTAGGCTTTGCCTGTTCAAATGCTGAGTAGGAATTGAAAGTTTGGTTTTCAAGCTTATGAAGTGCGATCGCCACAAATAAAATCCTACTCAGAATCTCTTGGTTAAATATTAAACATTCGAACTGGATTTCAATTTCAGGTTGCTCAGGGTTAATACTTAAGTAATTTGGGAAATCTCCTTTGCTAAATCGAAATCTTTCTGCGTCAAACCACCTGCATCATGTGTTGTAAGTGTGATTTTAACTTTGTTGTAAGAAATCTCTATATCTGGATGATGCCCTGCTGATTCTGCTGGTTCAACAAGTTTATTTACAAACTCTATTGCCTGGACAAAATTTTTTAATGTGCGGTTTAACTGCAACTTCGATCCTTCTACTAGTGTCCAGTCAGAAAGATTGCTTAGTTGTTGTTTAATTTCTGTCTCAGTGAGTAACTGCGCCATACCAATCAACTCCTACCTAAATCTATTTTTCTTCATTTAATGAGGCTAATAAATATAATCAACCTTCCAACCCTTTTATGCTTCCATCTATTGACAAATATTCATTTTTATAATTTTGTTAAGATGGCTCATAAGGAAATTTGCGGAGATGAATATGCGTACAGTTTACTTTCCTTCCTCTAGACTAAATCTGCAACTAAACTCATCTTGACAATTTCAGTCGTTAAAATAACTAAGTAGTTGCCCATCTCTAACTCTGGATGACGCAATTAATTACACTTAGTTCCCAGAAAAAGGGGTACAAAGAATGACTTTCTGTTTTAAGTAAATTATAATTTAATTTTATTTTTGTAAATAATTAGTATGTTCAAGGCAATATATAAATAAATAACTATCCGCTCTTACATTAGATCGGACGATCTAGGTAAGAGCGGTCTAGCGGGCCTTCAGGTTGCAATCTGACTGCCGGAAGGAACTCCAAGCTAGCCTAGCTGCTTGAGGTAATTTAGTCTCTCAAGAAGACTAAAGCTGACTTTTAAAGAACAGCCCCGGCACACAGCCGATTTACTACAACCTGATGACCCATGCATTTACTACTATCTGTCATGGGCATCACCTCCTTGTTGCCTATGCGGCCTCGGTCTCAAAAGGCAGAGCTTGTTACTCCGGGTTTTCGTTGCCGTTATTCACTATAACACATAGTTGTTGGTTGTTAGTTGTTTGTGCTTTGCTCCAACCAACCACCAACCACCAACCACCAACCACCAACAAAATAACTAAATTAGCAATGGGCGAGCCAGGAAAAAGCTGGAAATGGATTTAGCATCTACAGGCTCACCTTGCACAATTGCTTTCTCTAATTCTTCAGGAGTCATTGATATTACTTGGATATCTTCGTCCTCTTCTTGTTCTGGTGGTGTTTGGAGCTTTTCTAAATCTTGTGCTAGGTACGCATAGATAATTTCATCAGAATAGCCAGGAGCTAGAAAAAATTCTCCTAGCTTTTGCCACTTGTGAGGGCGATAGCCAGTTTCTTCTTCTATTTCACGCTTAATAGTATCCAAGGGGTCTTCGTTTACTTCCACAGTTCCAGCCGGGAACTCTAATAAACGTCCTCCTACTGCAAAACGATACTGGCGTACAAGTACAAGTTTACCTTCTGGGGTTACAGGCACAGCCAAAGCACCTCCAGGGTGACGAATACACTCCCATTCTCCCTCAGATTTATTTGGTAAACGCAAGCGATTGACCTCGAAATCAAACTTGCGTCCTTTGTAGAACAAGCGTTCTTTTAGCAGCTGGGGTAATTCTCTACCTAGTGGCATAGTTAAGTTATGTAAACTAAAAAATGACAAGTCAGTACATAATTAGATAATTGGTAATAAATAATACACCAATTACTAATTGACAATTCGCTATAACTGTGAAGGCGCTTCTTAGTTACTCCCAGGTGGCAACCAAGAGGCGCCTCGACAACCCCACTTTTAGTTGTTGGACGAATCCCCCATCTTTTGGGGAATTACGGAAATATAATGTAACATTAGATACCTGTTAAAGGATGTACCTGAGAACAGTCTACCTCTTTTATTAGTTCTTGAATTGTCTGTCCAGAAACTGGTTCTACCCAATCTGGGGCTATCTCTGCTAGCGGGATCAAGACAAAAGCTCGCTCCCGCATTCTTGGGTGGGGAATTTGAAGGTTTGGCGTATCCAAAATTAAGTCATCATATAACAACAAATCCAAATCAAGAGTTCGTGGTTCCCAACGTTCTTTGCGGACTCGCCCAAACTTTTTCTCGATTTCTAACAAACTTTTTAACAATAAATGTGGTACCATTTCGACCTGCAGGATCGCGCAACCATTCAAATAATCTGGTTGTGGCGGTCCAACAGCTGTCGTTCTGTACCAACTGGATCTTGCTTCTAAAATAATACCTGGTGTTTGAGCTAAATTCTCTATAGCTGCCTCTAAAATCGCATAAGAATCACCAAGGTTACTACCAAGAGCAACAGCGCTATACGTACGGCACTGTTTGGTTGCTTTACCTCTTATCTTTGACGAACGTTGATGTTTTGCAAATATTTTCAATAGTTTTACCGCTCCGAATAATACAGAAAAATTTGTATTAATTCGTACAAAAATACTTTGGTAGGTTCTAAAAAATTTGCCTAGTACTGCATTGGTGAACAATTTATTAGGATATTATACTAACACAAACGTAGCGCACCAATCTAGGAAATTAATGGTGGTTAGGTTGCAACTGCTGGAAGCGAGGAACTGACGTGGCTAAGTTTACCTCCTGGTTTAAGGAACGAGCAACAAAGTCGAATCAACCTCAGACAGAAAAATCGGAATCGTCGTCTGGCGATTGCGATGAAAGCAAGGAATCCGTCAATGAAGAAAGCCGCTCACCAACAAAGCTGGAGAAAGCAAAGCAGATACTAAATCAAGGAGTTGCAAAGCTTCCGAGTAGTCGCAGACCTGTTTATAGTCGCTATTGGTTTTGGGTTGGCTTAGGTATTAGTGGCGGGATATTTGCCATCAGTTATGGTGTGTGGTCAATAGACCGCACGTTACCAGATAAAGGAGAACTAAATGCTGTTGTTCGAGAACAAACACTGACCATCAAGGCTGCTGATGGTGCGATTTTGCGACAGCAAGGGGAAGCAACCACTGAGCAGCTCAAGCTAGAGGAGATGCCAGATAAACTGAAAAAAGCCTTTAGCGCCCCAGAAGATAGAAGATTTTACCAGCACCAAGGTATAGATACTCAAGGAATAATCAGAGCAGTCTGGAATAATTTGCGATCGCAGGATGTGGTAGAAGGTGGTAGCACGATCACGCAACAGCTAGCGCGGATTCTCTTCCTCAAACAGGAGCGCACAGTCTTGCGAAAGCTCAAGGAAGCTCGCCTGGCACAGAAAATGGAACAGCAGCTGTCAAAAGACGAGATTCTAGAGCGCTATCTCAATCTAGTTTATTTAGGTTCTGGGGCATATGGCGTAGCAGATGCGGCATGGGTATACTTCAGTAAATCAGTGCATGAACTCACTTTGGGTGAAATGGCAACAATCGCCGCCTTACCTCCAGCCCCAAATCGCTTTTCACCCCAGGTGAACCTAGAAGCCGCCAAGCAGCGGCGGAACCTAGTATTACAACGGATGTTCGAAGATGGGTATATTACAGCAGTTGATAAACAAATAGCGATCGCCGAACAGTTAGCGATCAGACCAAGCCAACCCAAACGATGGCAAGTAGAGTTTCCCTACTTTATTAGCTACATTCAAAAAGAACTACCCAAGTATGTTTCCCC
>JANZYY010000423.1 GCA_026419705.1 Fischerella sp. | reverse complement strand
GGCCCAGTTCGCGGCTCCGCTCCCAGACTCGCACGCCGACACCGCGTTTGATCAGGTCGTAGCCGAGCGCAAGACCCAGAATGCCGCCGCCAACAATATCGATTACGGGCATGGTGCTGATACTCCTGTGGCAATTTGCTATCGCCTTGGCTGGCCCGATGAAAAAATCTGGATTGTCCCCCTTGACAAAATGTCCGAACATACCTATAACGAAAATCTCATTCGCACCACACTTTATGTAATTAGCCCAGCACTGGGAGAAGCAATAGGGCGATCGCGTTTATATCACCCCGAACATACTCATCTATTTCGTGCCAGAGAATAACCACTTTCTACCAAAAGATGCCTATACTACAGTTCCTCCTGTTCGTTACACTGAGCAATGTAGAAAAAATATCAGGTAGATTAAACAATGCTTGACGAACAGGCGAAAAAAACCATGCTGTTGAAAATCCCCCACGGACTGTATATCTGTGGTGTCAAAGATGGAGAAGAAATCAACGGCTTTACAGTTAGCTGGTTAATGCAGGCTTCATTTAAACCTCCCCTGGTTGTAAATTGTGTCAATCAAAACTCCATTTCTCATCAAATGATTAAAAACAGTGGAGTATTTGCAATTAGCTTTTTGGAGGAAGGACAAAAAGAGTTAGCACAGAAGTTTTTCAAGCGGATGCGTCGGGTTGGCAATAAATTCGAGGATGTAGAATTTTATCTCGGTGAAACAGGTTGTCCCATTATTTCTGATTCTTTAGGATATATTGAATGTCAAGTTGTCGATGCAGTATTGAAGGGCGATCACACTGTCTTTGTTGGTGAAGTTATAGCTGCTGGTGTCCACCGTGAAGGTAAACAGCTGCTATTGGAAACAACAGGTTGGCAGTATGGAGGTTAAATAGTTAGTGGTTAGTGGTTAGTAGTTAGTGGTTAGTGGTTCATAGAAAAACCATCAACAATCAACAATCAACAAACAACAATCAACAACCAACAATTAACTAAAATCCAAAATTTGTCTTATGCCTTTGATCAAAGTCCAATCTTCTGTTTCTGTACCTGAAAAAGCTGACGTTGAAGTAATGCTCAAAAACTTATCAGCAAAGTTAGCTAAACATACAGGAAAACCCGAGTCCTATGTAATGACAGCTTTTGAAGGGGGGATTTCAATGACCTTTGCAGGTAATACAGATCCAGTTTGCTATGTAGAAATTAAAAGCGTGGGTACAATGAAGCCGGAACAAACCCAAGCCATGAGTCAGGATTTTTGCCAGGAAATTAATCAAGCGCTGGGTGTACCTAAAAATCGCATTTATATTGAGTTTAACGATGCCAAAGGATATATGTGGGGCTGGAATGGCACGACTTTTGGTTGATTGTTTTTCCAACGAATTTGTTTGTAATTTAAAGTTGAATTTTACATAAATTGCTTGAAAATCGGGTTTTTCCAAAAAATTATTCAACAACCCGGTTATTTTATGCTTGTTTTATGCTTGTAAATATCTAGCTCAACCTTAAAAACCGTAAAATGTAGGGTGCGTTAGCATGAGATAAAGCACCCTAGAAGCTTTATCTGTTGATGACCTAATTCAAATTCTGTTATGCTGACTGAAATTCCCATTCAGCAGAAACCTGCCCAGTTAACCCCAGCATCAAGTGAGAAGCTGTAGCATAAAGATGCAGCATACACGCAATAATATCCTATGTCTGGCACTTCTGTTTTGTCCCAGGTTGACTTACCCATCCAAACAATAGCAATTCCTCCACTACTAGGTGCTTCGGTGACGGAGTTAACTGCTTGGGTGCAGCAGCAGGGACAACCCGCTTACCGAGGGAAGCAGCTGCATGATTGGATTTACAAAAAGGGAGTGCGATCGCTTGCTGATATTTCTGTGTTTCCCAAACAATGGCGTGCAGAAGTCGCAGATGTTCCCATTGGACGTTCCACCATACACTACCGTTATGTTGCCTCTGATGGCACTATCAAGTATCTTTTGCGACTAGCAGACGGATATATCATTGAAACTGTCGGTATCCCTACCTATCGGAGAGGAGAAGAGTGGGAGAACAGCACAGGGGGAGAAAATCCAAAATCTCCAGAACGGTTGACGGTTTGCGTCTCAACTCAGGTCGGTTGTCCGATGGCCTGTGATTTTTGTGCTACTGGTAAAGGCGGCTATAAGCGCAACTTGGCACGACACGAAATTGTCGATCAAGTGTTGACAGTTCAAGAAGATTTTCAGCAAAGGGTTAGCAACGTTGTATTTATGGGTATGGGTGAACCGTTGCTGAACACAGATAATGTCCTTGCTGCGATCAAATCCCTTAATCAAGATGTAGGTATCGGACAGCGTTGCATAACTGTTTCTACAGTCGGGATACGCGATCGCATCCGTAAGTTTGCCCAGCATCAACTGCAAGTTACCTTAGCGGTGAGTCTCCACGCACCTAACCAAGCACTGCGGGAAAAGCTCATTCCTAGCGCCCGCGCTTTCAAGATTGATGATTTGCTTGCCGAATGTCGAGAATATGTAGAAATTACAGGCCGCAGGGTTACATTTGAATATATTCTCCTTGCCGGTGTCAACGATCTGCCAGAACATGCAACTCAATTAGCAAAGAGACTACGGGGATTTCAAACCCATGTTAATTTAATACCCTACAATCCTATTTCAGAGGTTGATTACAAACGCCCCAATCGCGATCGCATTCAAGCCTTTGTCAAAGTCCTCAAACAACATCACATTGCTGTCAGCGTGCGCTATTCTCGTGGTTTAGAAGCAGATGCTGCTTGTGGACAATTACGGGCAAATAAGGAGTAGTTTTGGTTGATGGTTGATGGTTGCTTGTTCCAAACAACAACCAACAATCAACAAACAACCATTGACTTAATTATCGAGGTGCATAAATCCCAGGAGCATAAGCTTCAATTACTTTCCCTGTAAGCGTGCAACATACCATCAAATAGTCACAGTGTTGGCATTGTGTCCGCGTCCATTGGCTATCAGAAAGATAATACCTTTCACCTTCACTACCACAGTTTGGACAGTGAATTTTTTGTACTGTCTGCATTTGATAACCCCTGGCTACACTCATAACTTGGTTGTTTGTAAAAGCTGTGACTATATCAAATTCGCTAATTTTTTTAGTTTTACATTTTTGACAAAAATCAAATTTTTCTTTTTGCGCTTAATATCAAGCTAATCTATAAAACTTTGATATTTGATATTTTTTCTATTATCTTAAGATTTATACTCTACAACCATCCCACCTTGGATATAAAAGTTATTTTTATTTTCTAGTTTCTTATAGATCCAGCGATCCCTGTGTGTTATGGCTTGAAAACTATAGCTTTATGGTAGTGGCATTGCTGAGATGTCGGTAAAAACTTGGATAAAGTAAAGAAAAATAAAAATTGGAGTAATTAAACCAGTTCACGCTTAACAGTGACTTATCTATCTGGCAGTAAATGATGGTAGTCCTTATATTTCGAGCTTTATGTGTTTGTCTAGACTTTCTTACCCCAAGAAATAGTCTATAGATTATGGATTCCCCATGAAATGCTTTTGGAAAAAGCAGCGTCAGTAACAAAAAGACAAAAAATTAACGCTTTATACCAATTCTCAAAAATAGAACTAGACATAGTTCGTCGTGAGTACTTAAGTACTCACTACCAACCAAGAACATTTGTAGTCATTTTTTTTGGAGAAACGGTATCATTAGTTCTGGTAACAAAATGTTAATTTTTAGCAATCGCCTATTTTTTATTGCTATAGAAGTTGGGATTAAACTTCCGTGAGAAAATTTAAGGAAATATTTCGATTAATAGATGAACACCATTGGCAGCATTTGCTAATCTAATGATTAGTAATGGGTAATGGGTAATGGGTAATGGGTAATGGACAATGGGTTTCTCCAATTGTCAATTACCCGTCATTTTTTATTCCCTCAACTCAAATCTTGCACATACCGGATAAACCAGTAAAAGACAAAAAGATGATAATACGAAGAAGAACAAGAATTCGGTATGCAATGTTATTTATAAAATTAAATAAACCATCGCGATCTGACATCAGAAGTATTAAGAAACACAATTAGCAACGGATAAGGCTCTGCATCCTTCTAGAGGTGCAAGCGATTGCTGATTGGATTTGCTTGTCTTGCCGAAAATATGAGAAAAAGAGCGTGAAGAATCTTTAGCAAATACACAGCAAGACAATGCTTGCCCACGATCAAAATGTAGTTTTCAACTTCCGAGAATTAATGCCAACTTAGTACCAAAAAAGAATTAGCAGTAGAAAAAGTAGAGACGTAGCATTGCTTCGTCTGGTCAAGGATTTGGTATCGAACTACAAAAATGTACGCAAACATAATTCTTGACTAAATACAGCAATGCTCAATTTCAGATATGTGCTGACGCGATCGCACTGCACAATTTGGATACTCTATGGCTGGAGTAAACAAATTCATCGAGTTATGGAACTCAAAGCGTTGCATAATAAACAGATGAACTGTCCTGATTGTGCATATGGAATTCAAAAAATAAAAACAACAGCTGTTCTACCCCTGCTCAAGCACTGCTTACCTCCACAAAAGAACTCCCGAACCTAACCGTATTGGGTGTTCTCAAGCAAACTAAAAAACTTTTTCTCCTTTTTAGCTTCAGACTAAGCAAACTAAAAACTTCAATCAAACAGAAGGAAACAAACAAATGGAAGTCAAACCATTGATTAACCCAGAAGAACTGGCTGGATTGATTGAGCAGAAAGATGTTGTTGTTATTGATACTCGCGACCCACAAGAGTATTTATCTTCTCACATCAAAGGAGCAGTTAACATTCGTGAGATTTTTACCTACCTGTCAAATTCAACACCATCAGGTTTAGCTAGCTTGGAATCTCATTTTGCAGAGCTTTTAGGTAATGCTGGTATATCTGGTACGG